>JAWOJI010000449.1:0-5218 GCA_046481735.1 Desulfatiglandales bacterium
CCGAAAACTGAATGCAGCTATCCAGGAGACCAACTACAAGCAGCGTGTGGATCTCTCGGGCGAGTCTATGAACCTGAATGAAGCGCTGGAAATGCGGAAGGGCCTGAATCAAAAAATCGGAGAACTTCACACACAAGTTGTGAAATCGGCGTATCAGACCGTGATCTATAAAGAGGGTCGCGATATTGTCGAAGAAAATGAAGTGACCTATACGGATTCGGTGAAGAATCTGGAAGATGCGCGGGTTGCCTTTCGCGAGTTGAACCGGCAGCTTCGCCGAGCATCGTTTGAAGCAGTCGCAGATTTCCAAGATGAATGAGAATATCGGAGACAGGGGAGCAAGTGCGAATGATTCGGCGACGGATCATAGCCCAGGGAGTGGCCACTGAGAGAGCCATACTTTGCAGGGGTTGAAACCTCCAATTCCGGAAAAGCCATAAACTTCAAACAGCAGACCTCAAAGCAGACTTAGCATTAGAGAAACATAGCTTGGATGGCTCCGCGTCTCCGAACCCATTTGATCACCAAGGACTACTGCGTTGATGCAAGCATTGTCCGATAGGTGAAGCGGAGCAGGACCTCACAGAAACTCAATGATGGAAGGAAGGCCGGAAAGTCAGAAACGCGCTCTGCGGCGCTATCATGCTCAGCGCAGAAAGGCATGGGTTCGCCGTGCGCTGCGCCACTATTTCATGGAGCGCCATGCCCTTCCCACACGCCGGGTGGGCATGTACTCCAAGACGCCTAAGGTCTGTTCCTGTTTTATGTGCGGCAACCCCAGGCGCTTTCACGGGGAACTGACCATTCAGGAGCGCCGAGCAATGCTTGATTCAAATTTGCAGTCATCGTGGACCGGGGGACATTGGTAGGTATTGAAGGTTATTGGAAGTAAGGTGATCGCTCAAAGCAATACAGCTCGAAAGCTGGGAAGTTAGAAGGCGAGAAAGCTCTAAGGGTCAAAGCAGCAAACAATATAAAGTGACAGAAGAGAGAAGGGAGCAGGTAAAAGACGTTCAATACCAGTCTTCTATTTGAAGTCCGCCAATTCGCTCAAATTCGCTGGTGTTATGCGTTACGAGGACGCCTTTGTTCGCCAGGGCTGTTCCGGCTAGAGGGACATAATTTTATAAGTTTCGAGACCGGGGAGCAAAAGCGAAGAGGGAACATGACCACAGACGACAGACGGCCGACAGCCGAAAGAGCGTAGAGCAAAAAGGAAAAGCGAAAGGGTAGAAGGTTTACCCGCCAGCCAAAGGTTCACCCGCCAGCCAAAGGCTGGTAAACCTCTGGCGGACTGCTAAAAGGCGACCAGGGCTGGGAAGCGGAGAGCAGAGATCGGAGATCGGAGCCTCAGAAATCAAAAGGCAGAAGGGCTTCAAAGGTAGGGAGCTGGGAGGCTAGAAGGCTCAAGAAAGAAAAGAGGAGACAGAAGACGGCATGAAACCAGTCATCAGTCAACAGTTAACAGCAGACTGGAAGACTCAAAACAGAAGAGAGAATACCCCGGTTGAATGGAACTACAAAAGCATTCAACGGAGTGAAAATTTCGCGGGGCAGGCGAAAGAAAAGGAGGTATATATCATTTATACGCATCGCCGCGGAAATCAACCCTTTCAACGTATATGGACCTGCTGCTGGTGTCAACAGAAAATATGATCCTGAGCCTTCCCTTTCGAATTCGAAAATAACCTTTCCATTCTCCTTTCAGCTTCTTGACATCGATGTTTATCGACTCGCCCATGAGCTTTTTCAGGAAAGCCTGAATCTGTTTGTTCACTTCGCCCTGAATGCCTTCGACTTGAATAAAACGGTCGGCATCCCGAGAGTATTCGATGGTCCATGTCATATTTCAGCGCTCTCCGTGCGACCGACGTTCTTGCGGATCCGTGGTTTGCCGTAGGATTTTTCAATATCCTGCATCTCCTTCTCGGAGACGAATGGCAGGCCTTCGAGCCGAAGCCGGAGCACCTCCTCCTGCAGCCCTTCGCGCACTGCACGCTTAATGAGAGCATAGAGGGTCGTCTCATCTATGTTGATCTTCTGCATTTTCGTTTACCTCGAGGAATAAATGGATTTTTAGGGTATTTTAGCTTCATCGGTAGGAACGGTCAAGGGCTTTGGAAATGCAATCACGCGGTTAAGGGAAGAGAGGGGACGTAGATTAAAACATAATTAGTGGCCCTGGAGGGCCGGGGACGCCCCGATGGAATAAAATCGCAAAGGCACTCACCGCAGAGACCGCTGGGAGCGCAGGGCTGAATCGGACAGGATGCACAGGATAAGGCATATAATTCCTCTTCCGCAGACTTGTCCGCCTTTGGAGGATTCCGCAGATTAACGCAGATTCTCAGCCCCCTTCGATGGCTGTTTTGAGGGAAGTATGACCGGGAAACAGAATCTCTTCTTGGAATGGGAAGCTCGCTAAGCCTCCGGTTGCAGTCCTGCAGGTATTTCCCTTGACAAGAAACCGAAGGTCGACCACCATACCAAAAAGGATTAACAGGGAAAAAGAGTCCCTTGTTTATTGTGCATTGATTCGCCTGGAGGTATGAAATGATAATTAAAATACCCGTGATCGTGACACCATTAAAGGAGGGCGGATATATGGCCCGTTGTGAGGAGATCCGGGCAACAGCAACGGGGGACACAACGGATGGTGCCATCCGCAATCTGCGTGAAGCGATTGATGAAATGGTCAAGGAATATGGGCGGAATGAAGTATTTCAAGACCTAATGCCTGAGAGCCAGGTCCAGGTTATTGAGGTTGCAGTATGAGGAAATATCCGGAATTGCATCGGAGAGAGTTCGAGCAGTTCCTGGAGCGATTTTGCATGACCGGTTCTCTTAAGCTTCGAAATAATAAATGGATTGGACTTACGCGAGGCGGCAAGCCGTTCACCGTGCACGTAAAACATGGCACAACTAAAAAGTATCCTTCGCGCTTGGTTGAAGCAGTTGCGAAAGATCTCCGTGTTACCCCGGAAGAATTTTCGAAATGGTATGATGAGAAGTAGGGATTTCGTGGTGAGGATCTAAAGGAGTCTTCGGGTTTTTCTTGTGTTAACCTACCTACGATGGGCTCTGACCCCCAACCTTCTTTGCACGGCGCAGTCCTCAACGAAAACGGGTGATCTCTGTTTTTTGCGCTGTGCGCTGTGCCCTGTGCCATCCTCTTTGTGCTTGGCGGGCTCTTCCAACGTTCCACTATCCCATTATTCTCTTTCTTGATATTCTGTCATTCCAGCACTTAGGAATCCTGTGAATCCTGGTAATCTGTGGATAAATAAAGTTGTCGTCTTTGTGGCTTTGTTTTTGGTGCTTCAGCTTCCTGTGCCGGTTTTGAGCTGGCTCTCTCCGCGTTCTCTGAGGCTCTAGCGTAGCGGGCGAGAGATAAGGCCCTTCTTCTTTATCCAGAAAATCCTGACTTAGAACGGAAAAATGAAACAAGGGAAAACAAGAGTGCTGGTGACCGGGGCTACAGGGTTCCTGGGGAGGCGGCTTGTTGAAACGGTTGTGAAGCGAGGATACTGGGTGCGTGGGTTGGACAGAAGCCTTGCGCAAACTCCAATAAGAAAGACGGGTGGGGCAGAGCTCATCTACGGTGATGTCGGAAATGCAGGGTCTCTGATACCTGCGTTCAAAGATATTGATGTAGTGGTCCACACCGCGGCTGACACGACTGGCATCGAGCAAGAAACGAAGCGAACGACCATCCAGGGAACAAAGAATGTGCTCGACCTTTGCCAGGAATTCAAGGTTTCGAAACTCATCTACATAAGCTCCCTCAGCGTGTACGGCGTGGCGGACTTTCCGAAGGACAGGGTGATCACGGAGGATTCCGCCTTGGAGCCGTATCCGGAAAAGAGGGGGTGGTACTCGTTTGGGAAGTCCGAGGCCGAGAAGCTGGTCATGGAAGCCATGAGGAAAGGGGCTTTTCCCATTGTCTGCCTCAGGCCCGGCACCATCTTCGGCCCGGGAGCCGAGCTTTTCACGCCGATGATGGGGTTTTCGATGGGAGAGAAAGTCTTCGCCGTCATAGGGATGGGAGGGTTTTTGTTGCCCCTGGTTTATATCGATAACCTGGTGGATGCCATCATCGGAGCGATCAGTAAGAGCGAAGCCGATAGCAAGGTGTTCAACGTTGTTGATCCTGATCCTCTGAGCAAGAAAGAGTTTGTAGAGAAAGTCTTGAAGCCTCTTTATCCAAAGGCAATTTTCATTGTGACCTCAAGACCTATCTGCCCGAGGATATCCTGGCCGTGACGGACCGGATGAGCATGCTCTCGGCCCTGGAGACCCGGGCCCCCTTCATCGACCACAAGTTCCTCGAATTCTGTGCCACCATCCCTTCAGAGATGAAGATGAAGTGGTACACCAAGAAATACCTGCTGAAAAAGGCGGTCAAGCCCCTGCTGCCCAAAGACATACTCACCCACCGAAAGCAGGGTTTTGTGGGTCCCATGGCCCAGTGGCTGAAGAGCGATTTGAGGGCCTTTACGCAAGGTACCCTCACTGAGAAAAAGCTCGGCAGGCATGGTCTGTTTCACTACCCCACGGTGCAGCGGGTGCTCGATGAGCACTATGCCGGCAGGGAGATCCACGACACCCTGATTTGGTCGCTCCTTATATTCCAGACCTGGTATGAGACCTACATGGAAAGTAATGGTGCTGGAGAAGGGTCGTAGAATTGGTTAGCCTCTTCCTTCTTTTTGTTATCCTGTCGGCCTATTCTTATCTCCTTTTTCCAGGCCTTTTGCCGATTCTTTCAAGGATTTTTAGGAAGGAATGGACCAAGGAAGACATTTTTCCCCCTGTTTCAGTCATCATTTCGGCCTACAACGAAGAGGCGGTGATCGAACAGAAGGTAAGGAATTCGTTGGCTCTGGTTTATCAGGAAGACCGCCTGGAAGTGATCGTGAGTTCCGACGGGTCCACGGACAGGACGGAAGAGATCGTGAGAAGGTATGAAGGTAAGAACGTAAGACTGATAAGGCAGGAACCCCGGACTGGAAAGACGGCCTGCCTGAACAAAGTGGTTCCCGAGGCAAAGGGGGAGATTGTCGTCTTCACGGATGCGAACTCCATGTTTCCGCCTGACCTTTTGGGCAAGATGGTTCGGAATTTCGCGGACCGGGACATAGGGCTGGTTACGGGGTGGACGAAATACCAAAAGCAGGGCGGGGGGGAAGAGAGAACGAGCTTGTATGCCAAATTCGAG
>JAWOJI010000457.1:0-5669 GCA_046481735.1 Desulfatiglandales bacterium
ACGCCCAGTTCTTTCATTCGATCCAGGAGCGTCAGATAGTCATCTTCCCTCTGGCTTCCGCCGATGATTTCTCCTATTTTCGGTACCAGGACATCCATGGCGCGAACGGTCTTTTCATCCTGGTTCACTTTCATGTAAAACGGCTTGATCGTTCTTGGATAGTCGGTGAGTACCACGGACTTTTGGAAGATCTTTTCGCAGAGGTATCGTTCATGCTCGGCCTGAATATCACACCCCCAGGCAACGGGGAATTCAAAGGACTCCTTGGCTTTGGACAGGAGTTGAATGGCTTCCGTGTATGTGAGCCTTTCGAAATCCTGGGAAACGAGCTTTTCCAGTGTGCCTACGCAGGTAGGATCGATGAAACGCTTGAAGAAATCCATGTCTTCCCCACAGTGGTCGAGTACATGGGAAAAGATGGACTTGAGAAAATCCGTGGCAAGCTCCACGTTGGCATCAAGGTCGCAGAAAGCCATCTCAGGCTCGACCATCCAGAATTCAGCAAGATGCCGGGGGGTATTGGAGTTCTCTGCTCTGAAGGTCGGGCCGAAGGTGTAGACGTCGCCCAGGGCGAGAGCATAGGCTTCGGCTTCCAGCTGCCCGCTCACGGTCAGGTTGGCGGGGCTTCCGAAGAAGTCGGTTGAAAAGTCCGGGCGGCCGTCCACCAGAGGGATGTGATCCATTTCCATTGTCGTCACCCTGAACATGGCGCCGGCTCCTTCGCAATCATTTCCTGTGATGATTGGTGTGTGCAGGTACAGGAAATCCCTCTCCTGAAAGAAACGGTGAACCGCAAAACTGACGGCATTCCTGACTCTGGCTACGGCGCCGAAGGTGTTCGTTCTGGGTCTCAGATGGGCGATCGTTCGGAGAAACTCAAAGGAGTGGCGCTTCTTTTGCAGCGGATAGGTTTCCGGGTCTGCCCATCCCAGAACTTCGATGCTTGCGGCCCGGACTTCCACGGACTGCCCTTTTCCAGGAGATTCCACAACCGTTCCTGAAACAAGGACGGCACTGCCGGTTTGAAGCTTGAGAACCTCGTCGCGATAGTTGGGAAGGCTGTCCTCTGCTATGACTTGGAGGTTTCGCAGGCAGGAGCCGTCGTTGAGCTCAACAAAGCAGAACCCTCCTTTGGATTCCCTTTTGGTTCTCACCCAACCACCCACCTTGATCTTGGCGCCCACTTCCTGGGAGGCGAGAATCCTGGCGATTCGGAACCTGTTCAAATCAACCCTCTTTTTTTTGAAAATCGGCCATGAAATCGACCAGCTTCCTGACTTCGTCCAGGCCAATCGCGTTGTATATGGAGGCCCGGCATCCTCCGACGGAGCGGTGTCCCTTCAGACCTCCCAGCCTGGCGTTTGACGCCTCGCCGACGAACTTTGCCTCCAGGGCTTCACTGGGCAGCCTGAAGGTCACATTCATCAAGGAGCGGCTGTCTTTCTCCGCCGTGCCCCGGAAGAAGCCGGAACTGTCGATGAAGCCGTAAAGGATGTCCGCCTTTTCCTTGTTGATCTTCTCCATCCTCTCCAGCCCGCCCACGGTTTCTTCCAGCCACTTCAAGACCAGGCTGACCGTGTAAATGACAAAACATGCGGGGGTGTTGTACAGGGAGTTCTCCCTGGTAAAAGTGGTGTATTTGAGCATGCTGGGAAGGCCTGCAGGGACCCTGTCGAGCATGTCTTTTCGAATGATGACCATGGCTGAACCGGCAGGCCCGATGTTCTTCTGGGCCCCTGCGTAGATCAAACCAAAGGGCTTTGCGTCAAAGGGACGGCTCATGATGTCCGAAGACATGTCGCATACAAGCGGAACAGAGCCTGCTTTCGGAAACGACGCCCATTGGGTTCCTTTTATGGTGTTGTTGGAGGTGAAGTGAAGGTAGGAAGCATCGTCGTCCACCGTAAAGTCTTTTGGAATGTAGGAGAAATTCTTGTCTTCCGAGGAAGCAATGACGCGCACATCCTTTCCCAGAAGCTTGGCTTCTTTGATGGCTTTGGTTGACCACGTGCCCGTGTTGAGGTAATCAACGGGCTTTCCTTCGAGGGCAAGATTCATGGGAATCATGCAGAACTGAAGGCTCGCCCCGCCCTGGATGAAGACGACATGAAAATCATCTCCCAGGTTGAGAAGCCGCTTGGTCCTTTCCACCCCCTGATTGAGGGCTTCCTCAAAGGGCTTGGAGCGGTGGCTGATCTCCATAATAGACATGCCGGTTCCCCGGAAATCCAGAAATTCCTCCCTGATCTGCTCCAGAACCGGCAGGGGGAGTGCTGCAGGGCCGGGGTTGAAATTGATGATTCTCTTTGCCATCGAATGATTTCTCCTTTCCCTCTTGGTTGTTATAGATCTGTATCGGAATATATTCGCAAATCCCTTCAGCTTTGAATCAACATGGATTATTTTCCTGAACGCTGAACACTTTACTAATGAACCTTGAAACTCTGAACGACCTTGCCTGGAACTAAGAACCCTCCAAATTCTTGATCATGTCCCTGACTGCCTTGAGCCCTGAGAGGTCTTTCACAAAAGGAGGAAGCCCCTCCAGGTCCGCCTCGATAATATCCGGTGCAAAAGGAATGAATCCCAGGAAATGAAAGCCGGCCATTTCCCGGGCCAGGAACTCTCGATCTCTTTCCGATCGGATTTTGTTCCCCACAAGGCTGAGCTTCTTAAGACCGATGTCCCCGGCCAGGCTCTGAATGTGGTGAGCTGTCTCAATACTGCGTCTTCCCGGCTCCACTACCACGACCAGTCGATCAACGGCCATGGCCGTTCCCCTGCCCAGGTGCTCCAACCCGGCCTCCATATCCAGGACGATCACTTCGTTTCGAGCCAAGACAATATGTCTGACCAAGTTTTTCAGAAGGGTGCTCTCAGGGCAGATGCAGCCTCCTCCGCCCTTCTTTACCCCGCCCAGCACCATGAGCTTGATGCCGTTTACCTTGATGGACAGCCTGTCCGGAAGGTCATCCACTTTGGGGTTGAGTTTGAAGAAGGAGCCCATGCTCCCTATTTTTGTTTCCGTGCGTTCTTCGATAAGCTCCTTCATCTCGGCGATGGGCACAATGCCGGAATCCGTCCTGACTCCCAAAGCCTGTGCCAGATTCGCGTCCGGATCTGCGTCAATGGCCAGGACCCTTTTGCCCTGCTCGGAAAAGGCCTTTATCAGGAACGAGGCAAAGGTTGTCTTCCCCACTCCTCCTTTTCCGCTTACGGCGATTTTCATTGCAGCACCTTTCTTTTTCTTTTTCATTTTCACGAAGGCGGGAATCCAGAAAAATCGTGTCTGGACTCTCCTTCGGATTTTGGTCGTCTTGGGCGCGAGCAAGTGACGATTGTGGGATCCTATTTATAAGATCATGGCTTTATACCCAGCCAACCCTCATGGAGAAACGAGCCCATGAAGCGCACATGACCATAGACTTTCGTAAACCTACTTTATAGTTTATTTTTTCAGTTTTCATCAAGAAGAAAAATCCTAGGTCGGTAGAGGTTGCATCAGGGAGAAGATAAGAAATGGGAAGCCGTGAAAATCGGGATTCCCGTTTCAGGACCTGCTGATCGTTTCCAGGTTGACGGCAGAGGCGGCTTTCTCAGGCTTGCCCCCCGTTGTTTTCAACGACATGCAACCATTTTCTTAAAGAGCGGACCAGGATCTCTTCCGCGTGCTTCACATCAAGCCGATATTTTTCAGGAATGAAGGAAAGATCCACCGTGTAAACTCCATCAGTTTCACCGAGAAAGGGGCAGGAGTCGATCTGGGCAGACTCCAAACCGGAAAGGTGGCAGTATACCCGGTTCAGGACCGTCTTGCATGTCTTGATCTTGACGCCTTGCACAGTGTAATTATTCGCAAACAGCCTTCTCCTTTGGTTCATGCGAACCCCGTCTCTTTTGATGAAGAAAAAGGGCGCGACAATGGAGATCAGAACTCGATCAGATGATTCTCCCGCGGCATTTTCCAGATCATCTGCCAGGGAAGTGAAGCGATCCTCCTGGGGGTTAAAGGCGTTCATTTCTGCGTGAGCCGGGAGAAGGTGCCCAGCTTTTCGGCACGCCTCGGACAACTCTGCCGGGTGGAGCAAAACCATCCTGCGCGCTTTGCAGGGAAGTCGCTCCATCCCTTGGGGCTCCAGCTCTTTGGGATCTTTGACAAAAAGGAGAAAGATGGGCGCCACCCCTTCACCGGCAACTTTCTTGAGCGCTCCGGCGACTTCCCTGGCATGGGGTATGAAGCGGTCTTCAAGAGCCGTGAGGGCCTCTGCGTCGATAAATGCCACGTCGGCCGCCTGAACAATATGATCCACAGTCACCACCTGCAGCATGTGGCGGTGGTAGTCAAAAGGGATATGCTCGGTTTTCCATTCCTCGTAGGAAAGAATCTGCAGCTCCCGCTTGAGGGTTTGAGGCAAACGTTCTATGCCGTTGGGGCCGGCGAGGTTCTCCTTGGGAATGATCACGGTCCTGCAGCCTGCGTCAAATGAGGTCTCAAGCTTCAGATGAAGACCCCCCACACCGGTAATCCTTCCCTGGGTGTCTATTTCCCCCGTCATTGCCACATCCCGCCGTATTGTGCGACCGGAGAAGGCGGAAGCCAGGGCGAGGGCGATGGCGCCGCCTGCGGACGGGCCGTCTTTCCTTGTGGAACCCCCCATGAGGTGAAGGTGTACCGTCATTTTCGCTCGAGCCAGATCAATGCGGAGCGCATCCGCGCAGTGAAGAATTCCAGTGGTTGCCACCTTTCGGCTTTCATCCATGACCGTCTGAATGTTTCCCGTGGCATGAAGCACACTCAGGTAACTCTTCTTTAAAACATCCCCTCCCACTTCAAGCCTGACGGGTGTTGCCTGAACCGGGATGATGGAACCCATGCCCCGCTCCGGGTCCACGCCCAAAGCAAGCATCTCACCAACCCGGCTTTCTTCATTGATCTGCCTGGGAAGGGCAGGGGGCTCAAGATACTGCTTGACCTTCTCCCGGGTTATCTCAATCCCGTGTCGTCTCTGGCCAAGAATCTCTTTTCTCAGAACCCGCAGAAACAGAGTCCGAAGGATGCGCTCCAACTCCCTAACTCCAGCCTCGCGAGTGTAAGTCTTGATCAGGTGCCTGAGCAGTTCGCTTCCCTTGTCGGAAGTATCGAAAAGGATTTCTTTGTCGCTGATCTCATATCTTTCCCTCACCCTTGGAATGAGGTGCTGGCGGGCAATGGAGATCTTCTCCTCCACGCTGTAGCGATCCAGGAGAATCACCTCACAGCGATTGACCACAGGCGGCGGCACGGTTTCCAGCGTATTGGCTGTGAGCACAAAGTGGCAGTTGGAGAGGTCGATGTCCAGGGTCGTCTCGGTGTAGCGGTCGTGAAAGAGGTGATTCTGCTCGGGGTCCAGGATTTCCAGGAGAGTGGCAATTGCGAATTTCTCCGTCTTGTCCGCTTCATCCATGATGAACATCCCGTTCATGATCCCCATTTTTACCAGACCCTGAACAACGGCGCCCGGTTTGGATCCTTCATAGGTGAACCCGTGTCCCCTGAGATCCGCCTCGTCGCGCATTCCCCCAAGGGAAATCTTGTGATAGCCGATTCCGAGGTTCTCGGCCACGGAGATGGCCAGAGAAGTTTTTCCTACACCGGGAGGTCCGACAAGGAGGAAGGAACTCCCCGTGCG
>JAWOJI010000460.1:0-13444 GCA_046481735.1 Desulfatiglandales bacterium
CTCACCCACTGTCCGTCTCCGAACTGGAGGTCCCTTGCACTGACGTCATTGGAGCAGCAATAGCCGAACACATGATCCAGGGCTTCTTTTTCTCCGCACCGATAGGCTTTCGTTCCCACGATTACTGCGAGTTCCGCTTCGAAGTCCACCTTTTTGGTGATTTCCCGACTCCAGGTAATCGGCTCTCCGTGTCCTGTCAGGGAGTTTGGGAATTTTGCGAAGATCAGGGGAACTTTGGGTATCGTCCCCTTGCTCTCTCTTGCGTGGTCAAGGTAATTGAGGCCGAGTGCAATAATCTTCGAGGGGTTGCTCACAACGGGAGCAAAACGGACCTCATGAAGTGAAAGGGGAGCTTCGATCCTTTTCCCAGCCCTCGACTCAGACGCGATAAAATCGATCATGGAGCCTTCAAATTGCAAAGGGTAGAGAACCGCCTCTTCAGCGATTCCAAGACATATTTTGCCGTTAGATAAAAATTGTGTGATTCTCATCAGATAAATCTCGTCTTTCAAGTAATACACAAATCAAAATGGAAATCTTTCCCAGTCTTGAAGGTCTTGCAGGAATAGCTATTCCAAGTAATCCCCGTATTCCTCTTTGAGGTCGCTCGACGGTACGGCAAACCCGACGCCGCTGATGGGAACTCCTTGTTGAACCATGAATTTCTGGCTCACCACACCGACGACCTTGCCGCTTTCATCGACCAGCGGACCACCGCTGTTGCCCGGATTGACAGGCGCTGAAAATTGGATAAGATCCGAGGGGGTCGCGTCGATTTTCCTAAATGCGGTGAACACTCCGTCCGTCACGGTAGCCTGCAACCCCGCAGATGCCCCTACGACGAAGAGGCGCTCGCCGGGCACGAGATCGTCCACATCACGCAAAGAAAGGAAAGGGGTCCTTTGCGGCGCCATAATCTGGATGACGGCCAGATCAAACCTGTTGCTCGAAGCGATAACCGTAATCGGGTATTCCTTCTGATCGCTCATCAATGCGATCAGTTCCGCACTCCCCTCGATGACGTGTCGGCATGTTGCCGCATACCCTCTCGATGAGATGAGGAAGCCCGTTCCCACCTTCTCGGCGCTCTTGATGGTAAAGGTGCAATTCGCGACATGTTCTATCGGGCTCCTTGCAGCGGGCTTGGACTCATGTTGAACCTTGTTTGCGGTTTCATCCTGATTGGATACTTCTCTTTCTTCCACTGTTGGTTGAGTTCCATCCGGGAGGTCCGGCCGGTGGTCCGAGAAATGGACGACTCCCCGCTCGTCGACCCACTTGTAGATCTTTCCCGCCAGGGCCGGGGCGCCTGAGAAAACGCAGAGAATAACTGGAATGTACAGGAAAAATCCCCGGAATCTTATCTTTTGGCGCCGCCGGCGCCGCGTTCTCTTATGCCTCACCCTTTGCATCCCCTCTGAAGCGCTTCCTGATTGGCCTTTGCCAATCTTTCAAAAAACCTGCGCAACCATCCGCTCTTCTCTCCCGTTTTGGACCTGCTGGAGTCTTCCTTCATATTGGTATTGTCCACCTTTCAACAGACATTTTACTATGAGGCGAGAGGAAATGGAAGGAGCAAAAAGCGCTGTAAAAATCCCTTTGACCGATTCCCGGGATTCTGTTATAGGACATCTCATCAGCCGGCCACCGGCAGGACCGCTTTGATCGGCAGGAAACCGTGACCTGAAGTTCCTAAGAGGCACTCACCAATCGAGATCGCGTAATGGGAGGATAGGATGTCAAAAGAGAGCGCGCTGAAGGACAAGGTGATCCTTGTTGTGGATGATGAGCCCGACGTTCTGGAGACCGTCGCAGATGAACTGGACATGGCCATCGTGCACAAGGCGCGAAACTACGAGATAGCCCTCCAATACCTCTTGGGCTATACGTATGATGTGGTGATTTTGGATATCATGGGGGTCAACGGGTTTGAGCTTTTGAAGACAGCCGTGGAAAGAGGGTTTCCTTCAGTTATGCTGACCGCCCATGCTTTAACGCCGGAAGCTCTCAAGAAATCCATCAAGCTGGGCGCCGTTTCTTTCCTCCCAAAGGAGAGGATTTCCGATCTTCAGGAATTCCTGGAGGAGGTTGTCCTGGGAAAAGGAAAACCCCTCTGGATCAAGTTCTTCGATAGGCTGGGGGGCTACTTCAATAGGCGCTTCGGGCCTGACTGGAAAGAGCGAGATCATTTTTTTAAAGATTTTGAAGAGTCCCTGCGGAAGAGCGAACAAGGCTATCAGTCCTGAGAGGCTTGTGGTTGTCCCGGGCATGTGTAGGTGAGCGGCCCTTCGCGTCACCTTGCAGAATACACAAAAAGGGTGACTCAGGTCTCCAAAACCTCCTCTCCCCCATTTCTGCCTTCTTCCATATCCTGCAACTCCGGCTGATAGTTTTCGTCCACGGCACTCCCGTCGAGCTTTCGAATCACAGGCTGTGGATGCGCTCTCTCATGCTCCTCCAGGGCTGTTTCGAGGATTGCTTTTGTTTCCTTATCCAGGGTGGCCCAGCCGACTCTTCCGCGGCACTTGGGAAAGGCGGAACAACTGAGCCAAGGTCCACGCGCTCCGCGGCGAAGATTCATGGAAGCGCTGCACTTGGGGCATCGCAGATCCGTGCGCAGTGGGGGAACTTTGGGAGCGCTGATAAACCCTTTCTTGTCCAAATTCACGATGCCGCTGCAATCAGGGTAGCGGGTGCAACTGAGAAAAGGTCCGAATCGGCCTTTGCGCTTCAACATTGCAGCGCCGCAAATGGGGCAGGCGATGTCTGTTTGTTCGGGCGAAAGGGGGCGTCCTTCCCGGTCAACCGGGGCGGCGAATTTACACTCAGGATAGCCGGCGCAACTCAGGAAACGGCCCTTGCGGCCGAATCGATACACGGTGCCTCCTCCGCACTGAGGGCATCTGTGGGGTGCAGGCTGGGTCTCCGCCCTTGCATGCCCCAGGACATCGTACGCGGACTGAAGGCTTTGCTTGAAGGGGCCGTAAAACTGATGGAGCATTTGCACCCAGTCAGCGTCTTTGTCTTCAATGTCATCCAATTGTTGTTCCATGTCTCGGGTGTAGCCCACCTGCATAATCTCGGGAAACCCTTCGACGAGCTTGTCGGTGACGACTTTGCCCAGATCCGTGGCGTAGAAGCGGTTCTTGATCTTTTCCACATACTTTCTGTTCTGGATTACCTGGATAATCTGGGCGTAGGTGCTTGGCCGGCCTATGCCCTCCGCTTCGAGTTTTTTCACCAAAGACGCTTCGGTGTATCGTGGCGGCGGATTCGTGAAACCCTGGAAAGGGTCGAGTTGAAAAAGGGCCACCGGTTGAGTTTCCTTGATTTGGGGCAGCACCGCTTCGTCGGATTCACCGGGCGCCCCGACGACCTTGTAATAGCCGTCAAACACCAGGACTCGGCCGGAGGCACGAAAAAGAAGCTCGCCCTGGAGGTCTTTTCCCGAAACGAGCACGGTGGTTGAATCCCACTGGGCATCGCTCATTTGACAGGCGACGAAGCGTTCCCAGATCAGTTTGTAGAGTTTGTAGTGATCCTCTTTCAGGGAAGTGCGCACAAACTCCGGCGTAAGGGTCACGTCGGTCGGGCGAATCGCTTCGTGCGCTTCCTGAGCCGCCTTGTTGGAAGAGGCGAAGACGTTCGCTTTCTGCGGAAGGTAGGTTTCTCCGAAATTCGCGGCAATGTAGGCCCTTACCATACCCAAGGCTTCAGCCGAAACATGGGTCGAATCGGTTCTCATGTAGGTAATAAGGCCAACAGATCCCATGCCCTTGATATCGACACCCTCATAAAGGGACTGAGCCACGCTCATGGTAAACTGGGCGCTGAAATCGAGTTGGTTGGCCGCCGCCTGCTGGAGAGTGCTGGTGATGAAAGGCCCATAAGGACGGCTTTTGGTTCTCTTCGTCTGGATCGATTTTACGCCCCACCGGGGCCCTCTTTCCACATGGCCGTTTAGCCGGACTCCATACCGTGCCGCTCCTTTGGCCTCCGGGTTCTCGCTTTCCTGTTTTTCATCAAGAACATAACCGGCCCGGCGAGCGGCTGAAATCGCCGCATCGATATTTCCGGCTTCAAATTTTTTCCCGTCCACTTCCGCCAGTTCGGCGAGAAAGCTGCCATGTTCCAGGAGCCAGCGATTTTTCTCAGCCACGGTTCGCCCATTGGTTTTTCTTCCATTCTTTGTCTTTGGAAATTCCGCAAGCCAGGAGATCCAGCTTTCTGCGAGAGCGGCTGCATTGTCAGGCTGAACCGCGAAATACCCCAAGACTTTCCAGTATTCCACGGGAACAAATGCCTCGATATCCCGCTCCCTGTCCACTACGAGCCGAACGGCCACAGACTGAACTCGGCCTGCGCTGAGGCCTCCGGCCACTTTTCTCCAGAGAAGCGGGGAGACCTGATACCCCACAATCCTGTCCAGAACCCGTCTTGCCTGCTGGGCGTTGACCTTATTCATGTCAATCTTTCTTGGGTTCTTGAAAGCTTTTTGGATCTCGCTCTTGGTGATTGCGTTGAAAACCACGCGCTTCGCGTTTTCAGAAGGGATCTTGAGAGCCTCCAGCAGGTGCCAGGCAATCGCTTCTCCCTCCCGGTCCATGTCCGTTGCCAGCCATATCCCTCCGGCCTGTTTTGCGGCCTGTCGCAGGTGGGCCACTGTGGAGGCCTTGCCTTTGATGATCTCGTAGCTCGGCTTAAAGTCATGATCGAGGTCGACTCCAGGTACGGGATCCTTCACTCCCTTTGGGTTCCTGCCCGGAAGGTCCCTCACATGTCCCACAGAAGCCATTACGAAATAATCCGGGCCAAGATATCTGTTCAGGGTTTTCGCTTTGGCCGGCGACTCTACAATCACGAGTTCTTTGCCTTTTGTGTTCGCTTCAGGCAACGATCTCATTTTTCGCTCTGTCCTGTTTTTTTCTGCCATTTGTCCAATTAAAAGTATTAGCAACAGTTTTGCAAATTGAAACTCAGGTTTGACGGTGCAGGCCTGATGCTCATGAGGTTTTCAAAAAGCAAATCCGTTACGATTTTAAGAAGTTACCGAACAAAATATTTCCCAGGCAACTGCCGGACGATTCCTTTCAGTTCCATTCTCATGAGAGCCGCCGACACGGCCGAAGGTTCGATCTTACCCTCCCGGGCGATTTCATCGATGTGTGTGGGGTAATCACCGATGAGGTCATAAACTTTCTGCTCCGATTCTTCCATGGGAGGGGAAATAAGGGTCTTGAACGTGTCGGTTTTTGCCGCATGAGGATAATTTAAACCCAGTTCGTCAAGCACGTCGTCTGCGTTCTCCACGAGTTTTGCGCCTTGCTTGATGAGATAGTGACATCCCCTGCTCTTGAAAGACTGAACGCTTCCTGGAACCGCATAAACTTCCCGTCCCTGTTCAAGCGCCACGGAGGCTGTGATCAAGGATCCGCTGTTCATCGTAGCCTCCACCACAACGACGCCTTTGCTCAGGCCGCTGATAATGCGATTGCGGATCGGGAAATTCCTGGGCTCCGGCGGAGTTTCCGGCGGGAACTCGGTTATGACGGCGCCTTTCACGGTGATGTCCTCAAAAAGCCTCCTGTTCGATGGGGGATAGATGACGTCTATTCCTGTCCCGAGCACGGCAACCGTGAAGCCATGACCACCCATGCAGCCCCAGTGAGCTGCTGAGTCAATTCCCCGGGCAAGTCCGCTCACGATCCCGATACCGCGCCTTGCCAACCCTTGTGCAAGGTTCTCTGCGACCCTCAAGCCGTAGGGTGTTGGACCTCTTGAGCCAACGACGGCAAGGAAACATGCCTTTTTCGGGATATCGCGGCCCCTCAGGTAGAGGACCATAGGGGGGTCATGGATTTCCTTCAGGACCTCCGGGTAAAGCGGATCCGAAAAGACGACCATTCTTGCCCCCCACCGATCGAGGGTCCGCAATACCTTGGAAGGTGCCGAGGAGAACTCCTTTCTTGAGATTCGCCGAGCGATTTCCTTGCGGAGACCTTCCACTTGCAGCAACTCCTCCATCGTAGCTTCCAGGACTCGGGCCGGGTTCTCGAACTTCTCCAAGAGCTTCTTGAAGGTGAGGTTTCCGAGTCCTGGGATCAAATGAAGGGCAAGCCAATCCTCTAAGGTGTCGGGCTGACTCATCATCAAGTGTGTACTAAGGATTACGGCTTGGATGACTCATCGCAAAGCCGTCAAGGATGGCGGGAATATAAAACAGAGGCTTTTCTGTTAGTCAAGTCTTTTCTTCACTCACTCCAGAGGGCAGGTAGGCATGTGTGAAAGGTATTCCGGGATTTCAGCCCAGGAAACCCCCTTTACAAAAGCACCTCTTTCCATTTCCCGGGAAGATTCCAGCACAACGGCTGTGGAAGAATCCGCCCTCGCTTCAACTACGATGATCTTGCCCACAGATTGCTCGTAGATTTTCACACCTTCTTGAAGTTCTTTCCAGAAATCGGCAAGATACTCCTGTTTTGAAAGCGTTTCCGTCACCGTGGCGGCGATCTTTTCGAAAGAATCCACCCGAGGATTTGGTGATGGGACCGTGATCATCTTCACCAGTTCAAACACGCTCCCCTGTTTCACACCGTCCTTGAACCCGCTGTCGAGGTAAACCACGGAAAACTGGCCGACTACCTGCTGATTCTCTTTGAGTGCAACGATGTTTCCGTAGAGCATCGGATCCGTTGCCATAGGTAGAATGCAACACGAGGTCGGCGTCGGCGGCATGATCAGGCTGCCGACTCCCACTTCGGAAAAAACCTTGCTCACTTCAGCACGAAAGTGATCATCCTTCAGCCGTTCTTTGATAACCAGTTTTCCACGGGTTGCCACGATGAATCCGAGAGGGCGATCCGTAAGAGGATGACGGACCATGGGAGAAGCTGTAACAATGGAAAACTCCTGGCCTCTGCGAATGGTGTCCGCATTTTTTTCAAAACGGACAAACGCCGTATCTCCTTGAGTGAGTCCCAGCTTGGAACTGGTGGTGGCTTCGATGAAGCCCCAGCCTTCCACATTCACGAGGGAAAAATATCCCATAGCCTCGGGCTTTGTGAGTCCGGATACATCAAGTCCCTCCATTCTTGCCTTGGGTGGGAGGATCTTCTCGGCACGCTCGATCGGCTTTTTTTGCTCCGAGACGTCTTCAAATAGGGTCAGGATATCTCCCGGCTTCAGGAGATGCGGGTTCGTTACGAATGGATTCATTTCCCAGAGCTTAGGCCAAAGGTTTGAGTTTCCATAATAGGTTTGACAGATATCCCATAGGGTATCACCTCTCTGGACCGTATGTGTACGAGGCTGAGCTCCGAGGTAGGCGCTCCAAAAAAGAAAGACCAGCAAAACCGCCAGACACAGAACTACTTTTGATTTCTTGGCCGAAGGTTGATTCCTCATAGCACCCCACCTGATAGGAAGATGGCATATAAACTACAGATTTTACTGAGATTTGTCAAGCTCTTTTTCTCTGTCCGTGCTTTTGGAGCAGGGTGGCTGCCCTGAGGCAAGAGGCTCGGGGTATTGCCTCCAGCAGCAAGCCTGATTTGGCTGCAGGGAAATCACTCAGGAATACAAACACCTACCTGAGATCAGCCGCTGATTCCTTCTCCACAACAAATGCCGAGGGGCCGGCTACAATTTTCATTCCCGTATCCAGTGAGATGACGTAGAGGTCGAACCTCGAATCGGTCGGGTATGCGACAAGGCCTTTTGCGCCTCTGTATCCTTTGGTCATGGTGACCTTCGAACCGACGGCAACGGTTTGGTCGGAGTTCATGGCTTTTTTCGCTCCTGATCGGGTTTCAGAACAAAGAGTGCGACGATCGATGAAATAAGGGTGAGGATTGCGATCATTTGGGTAAGGCTCATATCCGTGCCCGGGACAAATCCGCGATCATCCGCCCTGAAGCGTTCGACGAAGAGCCTGGCTGTACTGTGGAGAATCAGATACCAGACAAATACCTGTCCTTCGAATTTGCGCCTGCGACGGAGCAGCATGAGCACCACAAAAACTCCGACGCCTGCCAGAAAGGAATACAACTGGGTTGGATGGAGCGGGATGTTCGGAGGCGCCAGGGTGTTGGAATGTGTGAAGGCGACCGCCCAGGGCAAGTCGGAAGGTTTCCCGAAACAGCACCCGGCCATGAAGCATCCGATGCGGCCCAGGGCTTGCCCCAAGGCAAGAGCGGGGGCCCAGAGGTCGCCGGTAGCCCAAAAGGAAAGGTGGTGACGCCTCAAATACCACACCATGGCCGGTGCCACGGCTATGAGCCCTCCGGAAAAGACCAAGCCGCCCTTCCATATTTTGAACGCGTCCAATGGATGATCTCTAAAGTATGGAAAATTCATGAAAACGTAGAGCAGCCTTGATCCTACAATCGCCCACAGGATCATGACAAAGGCCATATCCATGATCTGCTGAGGTGAAATGCCCTGTTCTTTTCCTATTTTGACGGTGATCGCAATAGCAGCACCAAAGCCCAGCGCTACGAACAAGCCGTAGGTGTGAACCGTCACGGGACCGACGGTGAACAAATCGGGGAACATAACAACTCCCGTCGCAAGGTTTATGATTCAGGGCAAGCCGTCCGACGACTCCCGAAGCAATCGGCTTCATTCTCCTGAGGACGGTTCGAAGAGGATACTCAAAGCCAGCCAGACAGCTCCCACGGTTACCGCTGAATCGGCCACGTTAAAAGCGGGCCAGTGAAAGGAACCCACATAAAAATCCAGAAAGTCAACGACCTCCTTCAGGCGAACACGGTCGATCAAATTGCCTATTGCGCCGCCGATGACGAGTGAAAGCCCGAAAGCCGTTCTTCGGTCGTTGTCCCTGAGACGTGCGAACCAGACAACCAAAAGGATAACGGCGGCCGTGGTGCAGACAGAGAGGATGAGGCCGCTCCACGCTTCTCCCAATTGACTCAACAAGCCGAAGGCAATCCCAGGGTTTCGCACATGCACCAGGTTCAGAAAACCAGGAATCACGGGGATCGCATCGTAGGGCGGAAGGGTGCGCAATACCGCCAGCTTGGTCATCTGATCCACTGCGATCACCATCAGCGCAGGCAAGAGTTGAATCATCCAGGTTTTTGCACCCTTCATGGTTACGTTTCCGCTATTTCCTTGACACATCGTTTGCACAGAACCGGGTGATCGGCGAATTTCCCGACCGACGCATCATGAACCCAGCAGCGTTCGCACTTGGGTTCGGAGCTCGGTTTTACGAACACTTTCAGCCCTTTAATCTCCTCACTTTCGTATCCTTCTTCGACATTGTCCGAAGGGAGCAACGTGATGGAGGAGACAATGAACAAATCACGAAGTTGTTCCTGAAAAGGCTCAAGCCTTGCGAAAAGACTCCTGGGGAGTCCAAGAGTTATGGATGCGTCCAGGGAGTGGCCTATGCGACGGGCTTTCCTCTCGATTTCAAGAGCCTTGGTGATCTCCTTCCTGACCGTGAGAACCGCCTCCCATCGCTCGGCGAGGCCTGAGTCCTTCAACTCCGCCTTAACGGGCAGGAAAGTTTCCGCGTGCACACTGGGAGACCTCTTTTCGCCCTTCATATGCTCCCAGATTTCCTCCGCCGTGAAGGAGAGAATTGGGGCCATAAGCCTGACCAGGACTTCCAGAATTTCCTGAAGGGCCGTTTGCGCGGACCTCCTTGCAGCGGACTTGGGGGAGGAAACATAAAGACGATCTTTAATGATATCCAGATAAAAGGAAGAAAGGTCCAGGACACAGAAATTATGAAGGCTGTGAAATACGGGGTGAAACTCGAAGCGATCGTAGGCCTTGAACACACGCTCTGAGAGATCCTGGAGTCGATGCAGAATCCAGCGGTCCAGCTCATGCATTTGAGGGTAAGAGACCGAATCTGTGGCGGAGTTGAAATCGTGGAGGTTTCCCAAAATGAAGCGGCACGTGTTTCGTATCCGTCTGTACGCTTCCGTGAGGCGTTGCAGAATTTCGTCTGAAAGACGGATATTGTCCCTGAAATCTTCGCCTGCAACCCAGAGCCGGATGATTTCAGCACCGTATTTCTTGATCAGTTCCTCAGGGGCGATCACGTTGCCGGCGGACTTGTGCATGGCTTTGCCTGCGCCGTCCACCACAAACCCATGGGTGAGAACACTTCGGTAAGGCGCCTGCGCACGGGTGCCCACGGAGCAAAGAAGCGAACTGTGAAACCATCCTCGATGCTGGTCGCTGCCCTCGAGGTAAAGGTCGGCAGGACTCTCAAGGTAATCGCGCCTCTCCATAACGGCCGCATAGCTAACCCCCGAATCAAACCAGACATCGAGGATATCGGTTTCTTTCTTGAAGCGGGCGCCGCCGCACCGGTCGCACCTTGCGCCTGGCGGCACCAGGTCTTCTTCGGAAGCCATGAACCATATATCCGCTCCTGACTCCGCCACGAGCTTGATGACGTGATCCATGATCTCCTGGGTGAAAACAACCTTGCCGCATTCGCGGCAATAAAGGAGGGTGATAGGAACGCCCCAGGCCCTCTGGCGGGAGATACACCAATCAGGCCGATTCTCGATGAGTCCATAAATACGATCCCGGCCCCAGCTTGGAATCCAGTCGACTTCGTTGATTGCCCGAAGCGCCGTGGTGCGGAGGTTGTTCTTATCCATCGAGATGAACCACTGCTCCGTGGCCCTGAAAATGACCGGTTTCTTGCACCGCCAGCAATGGGGATATTCGTGGGAGATAAGCTCCTCTTTCAAGAGCGCGCCCCGTTCCTGCAGCTTCTGAATCACGAGTTTGTTCGCCTCAAAAACCTGCTTCCCTGCAAAGTAGCCAACGTCCTCTGTGAACCGTCCCTCATCGTCCAAAGGAGAGTACACCTCCAAACCGTACGCAAGCCCCGTCTCGTAGTCTTCCCGACCGTGGCCCGGGGCCGTGTGAACGCATCCTGTGCCGGCGTCCAAAGTGACATAGGGGGCGAGCACGATCACCGAGTCCCTGTCGTATAGCGGATGCTTTGCCTTGAGGCGCTCGAGATCGGCCGGCTTTAGGCTGTGGACTACTTCATAGGCATCGATGCCGAAAGCGCTCATGCAGACGTGAAGAAGATCCTTGGCCAGGATGAAGACTTGGTTGTTGCCGACGTCCGCGGCGACGTACTCGAATCCTGGGTTGATTGCAACGGCCAGATTGGCCGGGATTGTCCACGGGGTTGTCGTCCAGATGAGAATCGATACCTCTTTTTGCTTGAGTCCGGGGTAGCTTGAGGAAAGATCGGAGATTACAGGAAATTTCACGAACACGGAAGGAGAGGAGTGAGGCTCATATTCCACCTCCGCTTCCGCCAGGGCCGTCTTGCAGGAGAGGCACCAGTAGATCGGTTTCTTGCTCTTGTACACGCCCCCGTTGAGAAAAAAACGGCCGAACTCCCGCACGATCGTTGCTTCGTATGGATAGTTCATGGTCAGGTACGGGTTGTCCCACTCCCCAAAAACACCCAAGCGCTTGAACTCCTGCCTCTGGATGCCGATATACTTTTCAGCGTACTTGCGGCAATACTGCCTGATCTCCACTTGAGTCAGACCGGCTTTCTTGGACCCCAGTTCCGTGTCCACCTTGTGTTCGATAGGAAGCCCGTGGCAGTCCCATCCGGGAACATAGGGAGCATCGAAGCCTGCCATTTGCTTGGATTTCACAATGAGATCCTTGAGAATCTTATTGAACGCCGTGCCCATGTGAATATGGCCGTTCGCATAAGGCGGCCCGTCATGAAGCATGTATTTTTTCCGGCCTTTCGAAGCGCGGCGAATCCTCTCGTAGAGCTTCTCCCTTTCCCATTTCTCAAGGATTTCCGGTTCCCGCTTCACCAGATTTGCTTTCATGGGGAAATCGGTTTTCGGGAGGTTCAGGGTATCTTTGTAATCCATTCTTTCCTCCGAGCCGTAAAATCGGTAGCCCTCATTACCAGATAAAAGTATGCAAGTCAAACCCCTGATCCACAGTCAAGACGCGAAGCGTTTACCCCTTTTCTCGATGCTCCCAGGACCATCCCTTGACGAAGGCATCCACAACCGAATAAAGCCATATTACAGCGAAAGCGCCGAGAATCAGAAGAAGCTCGACCCGTTCAAGGAGGCGGGACAAAGCCGGCGGACCGCTTCCTGGTTGACTGAACAAGGATTCAGCGATAATAGACAGGGAAATGATGCTCAGGACGAAGAGGAGAAAAACCGCGCCCAAGATCAGAACGCCTTTCTTGATCTCCTGGTTGATGACCTGGCCGAGTCCCGGGATGATGAAGGCTGAACAGAGCGGAGCCGAAATGTACTTTTTCATGGTCTTTCCCCAAGTTCTTCCTATAACGAGCGCAAGCGCTCCTGTCAATGAAAGGCGTTGAACAATGCACTGGATACTGAAACATGTCCATGTCAACATTCCTTTTACCCTGCTCAAAGAGCGTTATCTGCCCCGATTCCTGGAGGGCGCCATCAATCCGGAAATCGGATTCGATGCATCCGCCCTGGAAAACTATTCGCAGGAAGCGTTCGAAGTGGTTGCCCGGCAGATCCACGAACACGCTCTTCAAGTCACGATTCATGCTCCCTTCCTCGACCTCTCAGCCGGGTCAACGGACCCTGCCGTGAGAGGGATCACACGCCGTCGATTCGAACAGGTTCTTCAGGTCGCTCGATTTTTTCATCCATTGAGAATCGTTTGCCACGCCGGTTATGATTGGAAACGATACCGGTATCTGAAGGAAAAGTGGATTGAAGGCAGTTTGAAAACATGGGAATGGATGGCCGAAGAAACCAGAGATCTCGGGGCCGCCCTCATGCTCGAGAACGTCTATGAACAGGGCCCGGAGGATCTTTTGGCACTGTTGAAACCTCTCAAAGCCCACGGGGTGGGCTTTTGTCTCGACACAGGGCATCAGGCTGCGTTCAGCACGACCCCCCTTTCTCAATGGGTCGAAACGCTTCATCCATTCCTGGGGCAGCTCCATCTTCATGACAACTCAGGAGAATGGGACGACCACATGGCCCTGGGCCGGGGGAACATCGATTTTGAGTCGCTTTTCAAAACCTTGAGGGACATCAGGGAAGCACCTCTCCCCATTACCCTGGAGCCCCATCAGGAAGAGGACCTTGCACCGAGTCTCGCATACCTCGAGAAGATCTGGCCGTGGGCTTGCGACAGCCTTGGACGTTTGAACCTTTCTTGCCGATGACATTTGACATCCGGCAAAGTAAAGTCCAGAATCATTTTCAAAAATCCACCCTTTGTGAAAGAAGGCTGATCGAATGCCCTCAATCATGGAACATCCTTTTCCCAAGTCCGTTTCCATTTCCGAACGGTGCAAGAGGCTTTTCGAAATTGTTTCCCCAGAGGACACGGTGGCTGTGATGATCGACGCCGATCCGGACGCCATGGCAAGCGCCCTTGCTCTAAAACGGCTTTTCTGGCG
>JAWOJI010000495.1:0-12355 GCA_046481735.1 Desulfatiglandales bacterium
CGAATCTTTGTCTGAGTCGGCGACAAGCGAGTTAACTCACCATAGGCGCCGGCCAACGGGCAATTCGCATCGTTGATTCGTCCGACGGCGTTTGGATCGGCTCGAGGATGGACGTGCTGGTGGATATGAAGCGGGTTCCCTTTTCAGGGTGCCTGATCTTGAGCACCCTTTCCGAGACCGACTGCTGGGTCTCGAGGTCTTGGAGGAATTTCCTGTATTCCGGAGGCTCTTCATAGATATCTTCCACGGTCCCCTTCTTCATCTCATGCCAGTTTCTGCCGTAAAGCCTTTCGGCGGCTATGTTCCACGCGGTGATCCTGCCGTCCTTATCGCTGAGAATCACGGCATCAGGAAGTTTGTCGCATATCTGGCGGAGACCGTAGACAACCTGGCTGGCTTCATCGAGCCGTTTGGCGAGGAGTTGGCCGATTTTTTGGCCTGCAGAAGGGAACTCGACGAGGAACCGGTCCACCTCGGCTTTGGGAATTCGGAGCACTTCAACCGACTCTTCCGCTTTCACCGTTGCTGTTCTCTTGGCGCCCAGGAGAAAAGCGGCTTCCCCCAGGACCGACCCGGGATCGATGATTTCCGAGAGTTTCTTGTCCCCTTTGAAGACTTCGAGGTGTCCGGATATGAGAATGTAGAGGTCCTGTGAATCATCCCCTTCGTGAAACAGAACATCCCCTGCCTTGAAGGTCTTCAGGTACCGATTCCGGAGACTTTCGTTGTTGGTGATTTCGTCAAGCACGTCAGAGCCGTTCCCTTGGATATGAAACGCCAGTATAGGGCATGGGGGTGAAAACCGTCAAGAGGCACCCCTCCTTTTGCATGGCGCCGGCTGTGAATGAAGGAATCAGAGCTCTTCCGGGGTGAAGGCCACAACGGAATCGATGTCCTTCCGGTCGGCGAAGACCATGATCAGCCTGTCCACGCCGAGAGCGATTCCGGCGGATTCAGGCATGAAGGGCAGGGCTTCGAGGAATTTGTCAGGCGCGGGGTAGACCTTCTTGCCCAGGCGTCTGCGCTCTTCTCGTTCCCGTTCGAATCTTCCCCTCTGTTCTTCCGCGTCCGTGAGCTCTGAAAAGGCATTGGCCAGCTCCAGGCCTGCGAGGTAAAGCTCGAAGCGCTCGGCCGACTCGGGCTCGTTCCTCTTGGTTCGCGCAAGTGCGGCGAGGGATGCAGGGTAGTCGCAAAGAAAGGTCGGTCTGGGAGTTCCCAAATGCGGTTCGATCCGGGTCACCATGATTTCGTCGAAATCGCCGGTTGCCAGAGCAACTTCCAAAGGCATGTTCGCATACTGCAGAAAGGCATCTTTAACGGTGAGGCGAGGCCACGGTCGGCGAAGATCGATGTCCCGGTTCCGGTAGGAGAGCCGCTCTCCCGAGCCCATGGTCATGGACAGGGAAAGAAGCATTTCCTCGCATTCGCTCATGAGACTCCGGTAGTCGGCGCCTGCACGGTACCACTCGAGAATCGTGAACTCCGGGAGATGGTTGGCCCCCCTTTCCCCTTCCCTGAAGCATCGGCAAATCTGGAATATCTTCTCGTAGCCTGACGCGAGAAGGCGCTTCATGCAGAGCTCGGGGGAGGTGTGAAGGAACAGATCGCCCGCCTGAACAGCATCGATGTGAAGCTCGGGGGCCGGCGCCGGTATGAGCAGCGGGGTTTCGACTTCAAGGTATCCCTCTTGCGTAAAAAAGCTTCGGATGCCCTGAAGGATCCTGGAGCGCAGGCGGAGGCTGGATTCTTTCGCTGCAAGGCGCTCCCCGGCAGCGAAACAGGAATCACTCCTTGACCCGGGTGACATATTCCCCGGTTCTCGTATCTACGGTGATCCTTATCCCCTCTTCAACAAAAGGAGGGACCCGCAGCGTGTACCCTGTTTCCAGGATTATGGGCTTGCTGTCTCCTGCAACCGAATCCCCTTTTGCCCAGGGATCGGCCTGGACAACCCTGAGGTCCACAAAATTCGGAAGGGTGATGCCGATCGGTCTTCCCTCAAAAAGCAGCACATCCACTTCCAGGTTGTCGATGAGGTAGTTCTTCGCATCACCCACCTGTGTCTCACCGAGAGAAACCTGGTCGTAGTTCTCGAGGTCCATGAAATGGAAGTGGCCTTCCTGGTTGTACAGGTATTGCATTTTCCGCTGCTCCAAATCGGCCGGCTCAAAGGTGTCGACGGAGCGATAGGTTCGATCGAGGATGATGCCGCTGATCATGTTCCGGAGCTTGCACCGGTAAAGGGCCTGGCCCTTTCCCGGTTTGGTGAACTGGAAATCTATGACCACGTAGGGTTCTTTGTCGAGGAGGAGTTTGAGCCCCTTCCGTAAGTCGCTCGCAGTGTACATGACCCGTGTCCTCTTCAGGAAGATTTGCGGGGGAATATAGAGAAGAGAACGAGGGATGTCAAGGCCAAAGGAGAAGCAATGAGGCAACCCTCCACTTCGAGGAAAAGAAGGTTTTCGGGAGCCGCTGAAAAACAGAAAGCAGCAGGGAGTATGGAGTAAGCACTATTGGCCGCCAGCTCGCAGCTTGCAATGGTTGTTCATCCGTTTTTTGGTTCTTAGCAACTCCCGTTTATGTTTGTCTTTTACTGCCTGCTCCCTACTGCTTACTCCCTACTAATCTCAGCCCCCTGACTTCTGCATATCGCCTCTCGACCTCGGGCCAGTTGACGATCTTCATGAAATTCTCCACATACTCCGCCCTGCGGTTTTGGTATTTCAAGTAGTAGGCGTGTTCCCAGGCGTCGCAGACCAGCAGAGGAATGGCCCCCCACAGGGTGAGGTCCTGATGCTTTTCAGCCTGGAGAACCACGAGATGGCCCATGTAAGGCTCAAAGGCCAGAACTCCCCATCCGCTCGCTTCTACAGCCTTGGTGGCTTCGATGAACTGTGACTTGCAGCGCTCCACGCCTCCAAAACTCCTGCTCATGGCTTCCTGCAAGTCCCCTTTCGGCTTGCCTCCTTCAGGAGACATGCCGGTCCAGTAAAGGGAGTGAAGGACGTGGCCGGAACCGTGAAAGGCAAACTCTTTGGACCAGTGCTTGACGAGGCCGTAGTCCCCGGCCGCTCGGGCCTTCGCCAGTTCTTCCATGGCGGTGTTGAATCCTTTGACATAGGCTGCGTGGTGCTTTCCGTGATGAAGCTGCAACGTTTCACGGTCGATGTAAGGCTCGAGAGCGTCAGCGGGGTAGGGCAGGGGAGGGAGCCTGCACTCTCCCGGCTTTTCCGCCTCTGCAGCATGCGCTCGACTTCCTGATCCAGGCAAGCCGTCCAACCCGACTGCCAGGGCGGCCATTCCCATTCCCTTCAACCAATTCCTTCTCGTCAATCCTTGTTCCATGACTTCACCTCCCATTGATCAGTATGCCATAGACACCTTTATACCAGGTTCCAGGAGAAACGTCCCGAATCAAATCTTGTCCCACTGCCTCCCTACGGACTATAATCGGCTCGTGTGAAATCGACAGTGTTCGTATCATTTTAGCACTATAAAACGATGATGAGGATCATGGCTCTCTTTCTTTTGCTCCAAGGCCGCCTGTGGCGGCCAAGGCTCCCAGGCTTGCCAGCCTTAGTAGTGTCTTTCAAAAATACAGTCACAAACCGTGGCTCACCACAGAGACACGGAGGGCACGGAGAAAAGCTTTTGTTTGTCGGGAGATACCGACAAACAAAAGGATTTGCCCGAAAGAAGATCAAAAAATAAATCCCTCTCTGTGTCCTTTTTGCCTCTGTGGTGAATACGTTGGTGTATTTATGAAAATGTTCACTTAGGATGGTGAATTTCGTATTTCGAAATTCGGATTTCGGATTTTTCCTGTGCCGGCATAGGCGTGGCGCCTAAATCAAGAATAGGAGAAGATGACATGAATTTCACGATCAGGTTGCTCATCAGCATGGGTATTATCATCCTCTGCGCCCAGATCGGGAAGAGAGTTCCATCCCTGGCAGGCCTCATCGCCGTCATGCCCATTACGGGGCTGATTGTTCTGCTCTGGATTTACGCGGACCATTCGGGCGATCCTGAAGTCATGAAGGCCTACACCCGGGGCGCCTTGTGGGGAAGCCTGCCGAGCATCGCTTTCTTTTTGGTCGCCTTCCTGTGTTTCTCAAAGCAGTTGAGCCTCCCGGTGGTCATGGCGGCGAGTTTCGGCGTATGGTTGACAGGGGCCGTGATTCATCAGTGTCTCCTCAGGTGAGAGCCCAGGCCTCGATAAACCCTGATCCACCATCAAGACATCATCTGCTGCGTTACCCTCATCCCTCGTCACTGCGGCGTACCGGTCTGTACGCCTCATTCCTCGGGATTTCGGAAGCCTTGCATCTGATGCCTTCCTGGTGATCAGGAATACTATCAAACCGTTCGATTCACTTCAATGAACCCGAATTAGGCGGTGGATAGGATAAAGCTCTTGCAATCAGATCCGAAATACTGTAAAAGGTCGGCCATTCCATTTAGCCGAGGAGACGGAGATGAAGGTACTGGTGGCTTACTATTCCGAAAGCGGAAACACGGAGAAGGTTGCAAAAGCCATTTACGACGGACTGGGATTTGTTGAGAAAGATCTTGCCTCCATCAAGGATAAGCCCCGCTCCAGAAAATATGACATTGTTTTTGTAGGTTTTCCGGTGCAGAACCACAGTGTGCCTGCCCCTGTCGAAACCTTCATCAAAAGAATTCCCGAGGGGAAGAAGGTGGCTTTTTTCGCAACCCACGGCTCGCTTCGGGGTGGCGAACTGGCCATAACCGCCTTTTATTACGCCGTCAGCCTCACAGCCAAGAAACAGGTTCTCGGGACATTCGGCTGCCGGGGCAAGGTTAAGCCCAAGATGATCGAAGCCTTGATGAAGAAGCCTCAGGACAAGTTCTGGGCCCTGGAGGCACAGAGCGCCTCTGTGAATCCTGATGAGGGGGACCTGGAGGATGCGAGAAAATGGGCCTGGTGGATGCTCATGAAGGCAAGGGCCCTTTGACGGATACACAAGATAGACATCTTTCGTACGGGAGCGCTTCCGGATTTCCTCAAGTTTCTTGAGAGCCGAAGGATTTCCCGGGATAAATCCTCTGAAACGTCGCTCGCAGCTGCAATTCAGTTCTCATCTGTCGCTCTTCAGGACACCGTAGGGGCTGCCGAAGGCGGGCACAGCCCCCTTGGAGCTCGGCACGCCCTGAACCGTGTCGGCGAGCCTGTCCTCGAAGACTTGTTGGAGGACGGCCATGTCATGTGTCACCCCTTCATTGTGGGTGAACTCGCATGCGGCAACCTCAAGAAGAGGGCTGAAATCCTGGCGCTCCTCCAAGCCCTTCCGATGGCTGTTTCTGCTGAACATGGCGAAGTCCTGCGTTTCATAGAAGACAATGGCCTGATGGCCAAGGGGCTTGGCTTTGTTGACATGCAGTTACTTGCTTCCGCGCTTTTGAGTGGACTCCAATTCCGGACACTCGACAAGAGACTCCGGCAGGTTGCTTTAAAATTGGGATTGGCGTTTTGCTTTTCACAGGCAGAGGACATCGGTTTCCTTGAAATGGCTGCAGGTGAATTCAAAAGTTTCTTCGGCGATACGCATTTCTTCCGGATTGGTCCGGTCGAAGAGGGCTTGCAGTTGGGTTTTGCTGCAGATGCGTGGGATTTATCACCCAAAATGGAGAAAGAAGTTGTAAATGGAAACTTTTCGAGCTATATTGTTCATCAATAGACCTGCGTAAACCCCTAGATCGTCTCTCGCATTACACCTCATACAGGACTGAGCGCCTCGCGGGATTCGCTTTTCGGTGCATGCCAAGTCTGGTGTTTCCTTCCTCCTCTCATTCTTGCCTTTGAAACGAGGACGCTTGCTGTAACGGGTCTTATAACAGAATCAGCTTTAGAGCTGAAGGAGGTTCCTATGAACGACCACCAAGTGTGTGCTGTGTGCAAAGTGCGGGCGGTATGCCAGAAGGGAATTGACCGGTCAAGCCCTGCCGTCAAATACAGAAACCCGGTGGATAAGCTGACTTCGACCGTCAGTTGGCCTTCGATCCAAGGCAAATATTGCTATTTTTGTGACAAGAAGATGAGTGGCTTGATTAGGCTTTAAAGACCATTTAGCCCTTGACAGAGTCGTCAAGTGGTGTAAAGTGAATTGTACTTTTTGATCCGGTTTTGGCCATTGTCCCCAGAGCCTTGAAAGAAGGCGCTGGGGTTTTTTTTGGGGATACGGAAGAATTTGCACACATGAAAAAACCAACAGATGAAAAGGAGAAAGCGCCGATAAGGAGCAGCAAAGAAAACATGAATTCACTAGATATCAACACGTTGTCGTCTTCCAGGAGGAAGGCATGCCGGGAATTGCAGCCCGGCCCCAATCAGAATAAAGGAGCATCAATGAATTTCGAGTCATTCCATTTACACCCTCACATTGAATCCGGCATCCGGGCTCTCCGCTACACGATGCCCACGTCGATTCAGGTCCAATCCATTCCAACCATTCTCCAGGGCAGGGACGTGATAGGGCTGGCCCAAACCGGTACAGGCAAGACGGCCGCCTTTGCCCTGCCTCTTTTGCAGCGGTTGATTGCAGGGTCGCAAAAGCGTGTTCGCGCTCTGATCCTTGCCCCGACCCGGGAACTGGCGGAACAGATCCACGAATCTGTCGGGCAGTTGGGCCGGTATACTCCACTGAAGTGTGTAGCCGTTTACGGCGGCGTAAACCAGAACCCCCAGATCAGAAAACTTCGTGAGGGGGCGGAAATCGTGGTGGCCTGTCCGGGGCGGCTGATCGATCTGCTGAACCAGGGGGCCGTCAGCCTTTCCAGCCTAGAGGTTCTTGTGCTGGACGAGGCGGACCGGATGTTCGATATGGGCTTTCTTCCGGACATTCGGAAGATTATGAAGCATATTCCCGCCAGGCGTCAAACTCTTCTCTTCTCCGCGACCATGCCCGACGATATCCGCAATTTGGCAAAGGACATCCTTCACGACCCGGTAACCGTCCAGGTTGGCGAATCCGTGCCGGTCGCTACGGTTGCCCACGCCGTGTACCCAGTGGAGCAGCATCTTAAAACAGCGCTTCTCGTAAAACTGCTGCACCGGACGGACACGAAGTCGGTGCTCATTTTCACCCGCACGAAACACCGCGCTACCCGCCTGTCAAAGCAGATGATTCGGGCCGGTTTTGCCGCCGCCTCCCTTCAGGGAGATCTCACCCAACAGAATCGACAAAAAGCGCTCGGCGGTTTTCGGAACGGGACCTACCGGATCCTGGTTGCTACGGACATCGCCGCACGCGGGATCGATGTCACCCGCATATCACACGTGATCAATTACGACGCACCCGACACCGTGGATGCCTACACCCATCGGATCGGTCGCACGGGCCGCGCCGCAAGGACCGGAGACGCCTTTACGTTTATGACACCCAAGGACAGATCCCTGGTGGGGGACATCGAAAACGTTCTTGGTGAAAAGATGGAGCGCCGAACCCTGGAGGGGTTTGATTATCGTGCACCTGCACCAGAGTTCACGGGAAAGATCGGCAATGCCCACCGGAGTGACCGGCGGACGATTCCGTCCGGACTCATCAGACAGACATCGCCGCATCATTCCGCCGGGCTTCCACCTGATGCGTCAGTTCCGGCGAGAAGGCCGGGTGACGACCGCAAAGGCAGAATCGTTTTCAGTTCCCCGAGGCCAAGAGCCCATCGGTCCTGCGCCATGCGGTCTCTCTGATTTTCTATACGTGAGGGAGCGGATTTTCAGTGGGAGGAGGCAGGGGATTAGGCCGGCCTCAGAATAGATCAAGGTATTAGGCACATTCTTCGTTCTCTCCTTTATCTCGCTTCTTATGCCGAAGAGAGGACCAGAATTGTCTACGCTTTCGATAAAAGCTCTATCCATAAAATTATTCCTCATCGGGTGCCGCAGACTTCAGCTCCGCAACCAGGGTTTTTTCGATCTCCTGCACCCTGTGTGCGTCCATGATCTTCTCGCCTGACAGATCCCTCACATAGAAGATGTCGGCCACCCGGCCTTTTTTTGTAGCGATTTTTGCGATTCCGATATCCAATCCAAGGTGGAAAAGGGTCCGAGTGACCTGGTGAAGGAGACCGATGCGGTCTTCGGCAAAGACCTCGACGAGGGTGAAAAAATCAGAAGCCTCGTTGTCGATCCTGACCTCGGGCTGCCAGTGCCACTTTCTCTCAAGGGAAATGAGGGAGGGTTGCGCTTTTTCCCTCAACCGCTCGGACAAGTTGACGGCGCCGGAGAAGGTTTTTTCCAAATCTTTTTTGATCCCGGCCCAGATCTCGGGGGAGCGAATGGGGTCAAGGGGCCTGGTGACTGTGAAGATGTCCGCCGCTGTGCCGTCTCTCCACGTGTAAATATGGGCGGAAAGAATGTTGATGTTGTTGAGGGCCATGACGCCTGCAAGATCTGCAAACAGGCCGGGGCGGTCCTTGCCGAGAAAGGTGACTTCAATGGTCCCCTGAGGAAAGCTCTCCTTTCCCTCCAGGCTGAAAGTTTCCAGGGGTTGAATGCCGGAAGAATCCCGCAGACGTCGGGCTTCCAAAATGTGACGGACGATTTCCTTGGGTTTTCGCTCGAGGAGATACCGTGGAGACATAGCCTCAAAGATTGGGTCCAAGTTAGAAGGCTCGATCCGGCCTTCCAGTTCATCACGCACTTTCCGCAGGGTTTGGCGGACTTTTCTCGAAGCGTCCGGGGTTGCCAGTTCGCCGCGCTCCAGGGTGTGAAGGATTTTGAAAAAGAGCTCCTGGACCAGGTTCTCGACCCAATCGTTCCAGGCTCTGGGACCCGTGGCTCTCCCGTCCGCCCAGGTGAGGAGGTAGAGCATTTTCAGCCGGTCGATCGAGCCGACGGTTGCAGCGCATTGGACGATGATCTTTTCGTCATTGAGATCCCTCCTGGAAGCTGTTTCCGCGAGAAGGAGATGGCGCCTGACAAGGAATAGGACATCCTCGGTCCCGGCTTTGTCATATCCCATGCGTTTCAGAATGCCCCGGGTCAATTGCATGCCTTTTTCCGCATGATCTTTGCCGGTCTTCCCAATATCGTGGAGCAGGCTTGCCAGGAAGAGAGGCTCCGGGTCTTTGAGATCGGAAAAGGCAGCAAGGAGGAGAATGTCTTTTTCACGGTGGAGTCGCTTGAGGTGGCGAAGCGTCTGGAGAGAGTGCCTGCCTACAGGGTAAAGATGATAGTTGTCGTATTGAACGCGGTTCTGAATCGGTTCGAACTCGGGAATAAATGCGCCGAGAAATCCCACTTCCAGCATTTGATCCAGGGCATCAAAGGCGTTCGGGTCATTCAAGACAAGAAGAAAGCCCTTCACGGCCCTTTCGGATCTCCGGAACGTCTCATCGACAAGGTAACGGAACTCCCTGATGAGCCTCTTGGTTTCAAGGGCGAGGGGCATGCGACGGCGGCAGCTTTCACGAAAAGCATCCATCATGACCAGCGGATCGCTCAGGATGGAGGTCGCCGAATCAATAGAGACTTCCCTGTCTTCCTCAGCCCTTTTGCTCCCACCCAGGTTCGGCTCGATGTGGGCAAGCACAAATGAGCGATGGAGCGACTTCACGGTGGCCATGTGCGTGTGCAGTCTCCCGAGAAATCCCTCGACCGCCAACTCATTGCCATGGTCCTTGAAACCCAGGATAGCGGCGATCCTTTCCTGGTAATCAAAGAAAAGGCGTTCGTTTCTCCTCTCCGAAAGACGGTGGAGGTGATTCCGGACCAACCCGACAAAACGAGTGCTCTCTTGCAGATCCTGGAACTCCCGGTGGGTGAAAATGCCCTCGTATTCCAGGTCTCTCGGGGCCAGGAGATGGGAAATGGCCTTGGCAAGCCACAGAATATGGTGATGGTCCCTCAGTCCGCCGATGCCTTCTTTCAGGTTGGGTTCCAGGAGGTAGGATGCGTCGCCGAAGGTCTCCATTCGAAGCGCATCCTTGTCGGCCAACCATCTGGCAAAGGCCGTCGTTTTCCTGGAGAGCGTCTTGCCTCGCAGCTGCTCCACAAGGGACAGGAACAGGGGCGAGTCGCCGCAGATAAAGCGTGCATCCAGCATGGAGGCCAGGACCTCAAAGTCCCGGCCTGCAAGGGTGAGGCAGTCTTTGATCCCCCGGACGGCGTGCCCGAGGTCCAGGCCGAGGTCCCAAAGGGGATAGAGAACCTCCACGGCCAACTCCTTTGCGAGCTGAGGCACCTTGCCGTTGAATAAAAACATGATATCCACGTCGGAGTGGAAGAATAGCTCCTTGCGGCCGTAACCGCCCACCGCCACAAAAGCAAAGGGCTTCTTCGTCCTGAAAAGCCGCTTGCCCGCGGCGCTTTCCTGGAGGCTTCTGCGAAAATACTGGTCCATGATCTCCGCGTGGCTTTCCTGGAAAGTTTCACGGATTTCCCCTCTGGTGAAACGGGCGGCCAGTTCGGCTCGCGACGCCTTTAGCTCTTGAATCGCAGTGGTCATGACCGAACTAGATTGCGTCTTTGCCTGTTTCGCCGGTCCGGATTCGTATGACACCCTCAATGGGGATAATGAAGATTTTGCCGTCGCCGATCTGGCCTGTTTTGGCCTTCTCCTGAATCAGTTTCACGACCTCCGCCACCATTTCATCTTCCATGACCACCTCGATCTTGATCTTGGAAACGAAGTCCACCTGATACTCAGCCCCGCGATAGACCTCGCGGTGGCCCCTCTGTCGCCCGAATCCTTTGACCTCGGATACGGTGAGGCCTTTTACGCCCAAATTCGAGAGACTCTCCTTTACATCATCCAGCTTGAAGGGTTTGATAATCGCTTCAACCTTTTTCATGGCCCCAGCTCCTTTTTATGTTTTGTTTTCAATCATTGTATCCCTTTTCATCGTGAAGGCTGATGTCCAGCCCCCGCTGCTCCTCTTCCTCGCTCACCCGCAGCCCGATCAACCTGTCCACGATCCTTAGTATCACCAGGGTCATGACAAAAGCAAAAACCATGGTCACGACCACGGACAAAAGCTGGATGGCCAGTTGCCCGGCATTGCCGAAAAAAAGGCCGTCGGCGCCCCCCGCGTTTACGGCCGTGCTCGCGAAAAGTCCCGTAGCCAGAGCTCCCCAGGTTCCCCCTAAGCCGTGAATTCCAACGACGTCGAGAGAGTCGTCGTAGCCCAATTTTGTTTTGAGCAAGATGCCCCCGTAACAGATTGCGCCGGCAAGAGCGCCGATGATGATGGCGGAAACAGGCCCGACAAAGCCTGAGGCGGGTGTAATCGCCACCAGTCCGGCCACGGCCCCGCTTGCGGCTCCCAGGGTGGTGGGTTTCCCCTTGTGGAGCCATTCCACGAGGAGCCAGGAAAAGGCGCCCACGGAGGAAGCGACATGGGTGACCACGAATGCGCTTGCCGCCAGGCCGTCGGCCGCAAGGGCGCTTCCCGCGTTGAATCCGAACCATCCGAACCACAGGAGCGCCGCCCCCGTTATGGTCATCGGCAGATTGTGCGGAATGTAGGCGGTGGACCCATGGCCGAGCCTCTTTCCTATGACCAGCGCCGCGGCGAGGGCGGAAAAACCTGAACTGATGTGTACCACGGCGCCCCCTGCGAAATCCAGGGCGCCCATTTCACCCATCCAGCCTCCCGCTCCCCAGACCCAATGGGCCAGAGGGTTGTACACAAAAGTGGCCCAGAGGACAACGAACAGAAGAAAGGCGCTGAATTTCATCCTCTCGGCAAAGGCGCCGGTGATGAGAGCCGGGGTGATGACCGCAAACATGCACTGAAAAATCATGAAGGCAAGGTGGGGGATGGTGGGGCCGTAGTCGGGGCTGGGATCCATGCCGACCCCTTTGAGCCCGAACCAGTCCAGCCCTCCGATGATGCCCCCGTAATCCGGGCCGAAAGACAGGGAATACCCCCAGAGCACCCACTGAAGGGTGATCACTCCGAGGATGATGAAACTCTGCATAATGGTCCCGAGCACGTTCTTGCCTCGAACCATGCCGCCGTAAAAGAGGGCAAGCCCCGGGGTCATAAGCATGACGAGCGCCGCAGAGATGAGAACAAACGTGGTGTCTCCTGAGTTCATGGCTGTATCTTCCTTTCCCGATTATTTTCATCCAAAGCAAGGCAACAAGCGTGCCAGTGTTCACCGCATCAGATTAGCCTTTGAATAACAGGGAGATCCGCTCTTTTGGGCAAAGGGCTCAGGAGAAAAACCCTACAAGTTTGTAGCAATGAGAATGGTTCCATACAAGATTGTACCCTGTCGGACAAAAGCATTGACAACCCGGGCTTCGGTGAATACTATGGCCCGGAATTTGACATGAGGTAACAGTTTAGGGGATAAAGTTTCCTAAGAGATCATCATAGAGGG
>JAWOJI010000514.1:0-10197 GCA_046481735.1 Desulfatiglandales bacterium
GTTCCTGGAACTTGTCGTACCAGTGGTCCCAAAGCTGGTTGTAATTCTGGAAGACGTAAGGGACCCTTTTGCCGAAGAGTTCCGCTTTTTTCCCGATCACTTCAGGCGGAGGGGGCTCCACGGCCGTGATGTACATGTAGCAGCCGATCATCCTCTGGGCGATTCCCTGGGCCGGGGGAATGCAGAAGACCCTCGTGGTATACTGGGAAAGAGCGATTTGCCATGCTTCCTGGAAGATGTCATCGAGGGGGTACATGGGTTCCGGTGCATGAATTTTGTCCTGGTACCAGAAATGCCTCTTTTCCCATTCCGCTCTGTCCTGGCTGAACAACCGCTGGGGTGGGTACATCTCCTCCCACCCTTCAAGCTCCTTGGGGACTTTAAAGTCATGGGGATCAGGAAACCGTCCTACACTTGTGTTGGCCATTTTCACCCTCCTCTTAAAAGTTTACGTGATTAAAACGCCGGTACAGGGTCTTCGAATACCGTTGGGACATGGGTATTCAAAGGTTGAAAACGCCTTTCCCTCTCCCTTGAAAAACCGTAGGCTGTTGCAGGAGAGACAGGAGTAATCGCAATAGACCAGGAACACGCCATTCAAGAACCGTCAGCGAGAATAGGGTTTTGTAATTAGGTTGGAAAACGGTAACGAAAGGAAATTTCAAATTTATCATATGAGGGAAACGAAAAATGATGTCAATTAGTTTTTTCTTATGACATATATAAGCTTGCTTTATAGGTTTGAATTGTATATTAGAAACCGTGAAGGGTGCAGCGTTCAGATTCTTGGGGGAGAGCCAAGCGCCAGGTATGGGAGTCGAGCCATGATCAACCTGAATCAGCTTCGGGTCTTCCACGAAGCGGCCCGTTCCGGGAGCTTTACCGGCGCCGCCAAAAAACTCTTTATCACCCAACCCGCCGTCACTGCCCAGATGAAGGCGTTCGAAGAGCAATGCGGCCTCAAGCTTTTCAAGAAGAAGGGGCGGAGGCTATATTTAACCGATGAAGGAACGGCTCTTCATGAGGTTGTCATGAGGGTTTTCGAGTGTGAGAGAAAAGTGGAAGCCGTGATCGAGGAGCTGAAGGAGCTGAAACGAGGCCTTCTTCGCTTGGGCACGAGCAAAGCCTATGCGCGCTATTTCATGCCTTCTCTTATCTCGGCTTTTCGGGAAACCTACCCTCACATCAAGGTGTATCTAGACGAAGGGAGTTCCCTGGACATCATGCGAAGCCTCTTGAACCTGAAGAACGAGGTGGCTGTGATTGCCAAAGTCGAGGAGAATCCGGCCCTCACCCTGCTGCCCTTCAAGCAGGATCGGTTGCTGCTCATCCTCCCTCCGGATCATCGGTTGGCCGAGAAAAAAACCGTTGCCGTGGAGGACCTGACGGATGACCCGATGATCATGAAAGAGGCAGGTTCAGGGACCAGGAAACAGGTCAACGACCTTTTCAATGAAAATGGGCTCATACCCAATGTCCTCATGGAGACGAGCAACACGGAGTTCATCAAGCAACTGGTCCAGCGTGGTGAGGGTATATCCTTTCTTGTGGAGGAGGCGGTAGCCGCGGAAATCCGGGACAAGCGGCTGGCTACCGCTTCTCTGGCCGGGCACCAGCCGGTGCTGGATGTGAGCATCGCCTATCTCAAGGACCAGCATCTTTCGCGGCCGGCCAGGGCCTTTGTCGAGATGCTCAAGAGCATGACGGCCAAAGCACCTCATGGCGCGAGAAATACAAAAGGTCGCCGTTGACGGCACTTGCGCCCGCGCCAGAGAGCGGCAACCTTAGATTCTTGCTTTCGAATTTCGATATTCGAATATCGAATTTAGGGAATCAATTCAGGCTTCCGATTTTCTCGGATTCTGAATTGCCAAGCTAGGACGCGCAACTTATGAGATTTGATCATTTGAGAATCTTTTGATCATCTCCTCAAGGGCTCCGACCAGGGCTTCTGCGAACTCCGCAGTGTTCATCTTCATGGGAAGCTCGGAGACCTCGATGTCGGACCGGAGCTGCTTTCTGAGAGCAGGGCCGAGTGCTGCATCGGCTTCCGGATCAAAGAGATCGGCGCCTTCGACACTCAGGGTCGACCAGCCTTTCAGGGGGATGAAGAATTTCACCGGCCCTTCGGCCTCGTTGAGCTTTCGGGCCGCCAGAGCGGCTACCTTTTGCACCTCCTCAGCGGTAGTTCTGGCTTGAACCCGGAATTCGTCGGGAATGAAGATCTTCCTTTTTGAAAGCCCCAGGTTCGTCCAGAGGACGTCCCCTTTGTCCCTGCGGCCCAAAGGTCCGCAACTGAGCATGTCGAATCCGCAGGGAGTGATCACCTGGGGAATTCCCATCCGGCCTGCGGCCTCCAGGCGGTGAGGACCTGCGGCCCGGTTGCCGCCCAGGAGCTCTTCGATCACCCCTGCGGGAACCAGGTCGACGACGGCCTGGAACAGCCCCTGATCGATCAGCTCCTCCATGGCTCTGTCGCCGATGCCCTGGGCGTGAAAGGGAATCACCGTATACCCGTGTTTTTCGAGAAGGGCCATGACATGCTGTCCGCACTCTTCTGCGAACTTGAAGGTTGTCATGGCGATGAGCGGGGAAGGGCTTTTCGGTTTGACGGCGCCATCGCTTGCTGCCGTCATGCCGCATATAGCGCCGGCGGCTCTGTCGAGAACCGCCTTGGTAAGATCATTGATTCCGGAAATGTCGACCACAGAGTGCATCATGGTGATGTCCTTGGTGCCGATATACATCGCAGCGTAAGCAGGCATGGAAGCCGTGCTGGACACCATGAGCTTGGGAATCCCGAAGGGAAGGGCCTTCATGACCGTGGTTGCAGAGGTGGTATTGGAGGCTCCCCCGAAGGAAATGATCCCATCCAGTCGCCCCCCGGCCAGCAGTTCCAGGACCTTGGTGCAGGCCCCCTTGATCATGATGGGCGTCACCTCTCCCGTGTTCCTTGACGCGCGTATGTGGCGGATGTCCCCGCCTCCGGCTGTAGCCACTTCTTCCGACGAAATTTGTGCGGGAATGGAGGGTTCCCCTCCGATGGAGGTATCCATGAGGAGGGTCTTGAAACCCTGAGCCTCAATCAGTCCCTTAAGGTAGGCGGCCTCCAGGCCTTTGGTATCCAGGGTACTCAGAATGACGATGTGCTTGGGCATGAGGTAAGCCCTCCTCCAGGATGCGTTTGCTAGAATATTTCCAAGGCGGCCTTGATAACCGCCTCTGCAAACTTGGGGTCCTCCATGTTGCCGTCCACTTCCTTGATATCGATGTCCCCCCTGAGGGTTTTCCTGAGTTCTGCGGCAAAGAAACGATCCTCAGCCGGGTCATAGGTCGGGTTGCCGGGTGAATCGACGGAAGACCATCCTCTCAGCGGGATGAGGATCTTGACCGGACCTTTCGCCCGATTCAGCTTTTGAGCGAAGAGGCCCGCCACCTCCTTTAATTCCTTGGGCGACATTCTGAGCCATCTTCGGAACGAGTCAAGATCGTATCTTCTCCGCAAGTCGTGCTCGCGGGTGTACCTGGATTTTCGGGGAGTGATGTGGTTCACTCCGCACGTCGAGACGATCTGGGGAATACCGATGCTTCCAGCCGATTCCATGCGTCGGGGACCCGCATCTCTCATGAACCCATAGAAGTGTTCGCCCACACCGCCCGGCGCAAGGTCGACCACCCCGTGGAAAAGACCTTCCAGGATCATGGCTTCCATGGCCCGATCGCTCATGCCCGTTGCATGAAAACCGACGACGTCAAAGCCTCCCCTCTCCAGTCCCGCTCTTACAGCCCTTGCGCATCTCTCACAAGGGCTCAGCATCGTCATGGCGAGGGCCTTGGTCCCGACGGTGGAAGGTGGGGTCGTTTTCCCCTGTACCATCCCCGCCATGGCCAGCGCAGCCCGGTCCAGGACGTTTCTAAGCAGGCCGGTAGATCCGGCGATCTCGACCACAGAATTGAAAAGGAGGATGTCGCTTGTTTGAAGAAACCGGGTGGACAGGCCGGGGATGGACGCCGCCGATGAGACCAGGATCTTGGGAAACCCAAAGGGCAGGGTTTGCATCACCTCTGCCGTCATGAGGGAGCCGCTATAACCGCCGATTCCGAGAAGCCCGTGAATTCTCTTTTGGCGGACGAGTCTGCGGGCGATCTTGACGGCGCCCGCAACCATCACCTCCATGTTGTGTTCCCGGTTCCTGGACGCAGACAATTGCTTGAGAGCGGCCCCTCCTTCATTGGCCACTCGGGCCGGGGTAATGTCGGCTCCGCTCCTTCGTTTTTCCCCGGCCGTGGACAAATCCATGAGAATCGGCCTCAGCCCCTGCTCCTCGACCTTGCTGCGGACATACAGAGCCTCGGGGCCTTTGGTGTCCATGGTCGCCAGAATGAGAAGACCTTTGGGATCACGAATCATGATTCCATCTCGCAAACCTGCAAAATCTTCCGCTCTGTCCCTTTGGCACTCTGTGCTTTGTGCCTCATGAGTTGACATACTTGTTCAGAAGTGACGCCTCCATGATCGCGTCAAAAGGGACGTCTTCGAAGACTCCCCGGTCTTCTATATATTCAATGTGGGATCTTCCGTCCAGCGCCGTAGACGGCAGAAGAGTGTCGTGTGCGCCGTCGAAATCAACACACCTCATGCCGGCGTTCACGCAGGAGACCTTGTCAAAAGTCGGGGTGGCCTTGACCCAGGAACCTTCGAGGTAAAGGTCGGTGTAGCCATGATAGGCGAAGAAGTTGGTTCCCCGTTTTTCCAGGAGTTCCGGAGGCATCAGGTGATTTCGGATTGCCGCAAACCGGAGTCGCGCCGGAATCAATGCGGCCCGAGCCAGGGCGACAAGAAGAATCGCCTTCTGAACGCAGTATCCTTCGCCTGCTGAAAGGATCGCGCTTGCACGGAAATGCTCAGGCAGGGATCGGTTTCCGTAAATCGTGTACTTGATGCCGTCCCGGACGGCGTAAAAAATCCTCGCAGCCTTTTCACGGTGAACCGTCGTGCCCTTGACGATCTCTTGCGATTCTTTTTTCACAGGCTCGGCATCGCAGTCGATGAAGGGTGTGGGCCCAAGAAATTTGTCCATGTCCATCTTCAACTCCGCTTCACAATCCGTATCCTATGCCGACCCCCGAGAACTAAACGATGGATTTCGGGTGTGTCAAGGAGTTTTTCGAATCCCTGCACTTCGCTCATCATTCCTTGAGCTGATCGACGAGTTCGAGAAAGGCTCGCGCCGGCCGGGAAAGATTGACGCTGTTGGGCAGGACGATCTCGGTCTGGATGAAAATGGGGCCCTCCACGAGTTCGAGCGGTTTGAGAAGACCCATTTTCGCTTCGAGCTGAACTTCCGGCTTATAGAGGAAGGATATGCCGCGGCCCTGAATCACGTATTCCTTGATAAATTCCACGCTCCCCGCCTCCACGAGCACAGAGGGTTTCACGCCGTAAGATGAAAGAAACGTGAGGATAAAGTGCCTGGATCCGGACCCCGCCTCCCGGATGATGATAGGTTCATTTTGGAGTTCCCGGCATGCGATAACGCCTCGCTTGGCAAAGCGGTGATCAGGAGAAACCACCAGGCAGAACTCCTCCCTGGTGTAGGGCAGCCCTTTCACTTTGGGGGGAAGAGGAAGTCTTCCGATGATGCCGAGGTCATACTTGAAAAGCGCCACGCCCTCGGCGATTTCACTGGAGCTGCCGACTTCCAGAGAAACCCTGACGCCGGGATATTTTTGCTGAAAGCACGAAAGAAGTCCGGGCATGAGGTGCCTCGCAAAGCTGCGGGTCGTACCTATGACGAAGGAGCCTTGGTTGAGGGATGCAAAGCTCTTCAAGGAGTGCTCCATTTCACCCACAACGCCGAATATTTTTTCAGCGTACCTGTAGAGAACCGCTCCCTCCTCCGTGAGTTCGAGGAACTTTCCTCGCTTCCTGAAAATGGGCACTTCGAGATACTGCTCCAGCGCCTTGATCTGCATGGTCACGGCGGGCTGGGTGATAAAGAGAGCCTCTGCGGCCTTGGTAAGGTTTTTTTCCTTGGCCGCATAAAAGAAGATGCGGAGGTGATTGAGATTGATCTGCATACATAATCTATAAGCGAAGCTTATAGATATATAAAACTTATTGCTTTGACATGTCAATGGGTTTGCGAGGTAATGCGTGCAGGAGGCTATTGGACTTAAATCGGGTCACTTGATAGCTATGCCCTGAAAAGGGGCGGGAGGTGGCTATGCGTCTCAAAAACAAGGTCGCGATCGTTACCGGCGCTGCCAGAGGTTTGGGGAGGTCCTTTGCTCTGAAGCTGGCGGCAGAGGGGGCCAGGGTCATGGCCATGAACATCGTCGCGAGACCGAAGGACGAAGAAGATCTCGATGAGACGCTCAGGCAGATCAGATCCCTCGGCGGGAATGCGGCCGGTTTTCATGGGGACGTGACGAATGTGAGCCAAACGACCGCCCTGGCCGAGGCTACGGTGAACGCTTTCGGCAGCGTGGACATCCTGGTCAACAATGCCGCCGTCTATGACGGGCTCAAACGAAAACCCTTCTACGAGATCGATCCCGGCGAGTGGGACCTCGTGATGGGGGTCAACGTGAAAGGGGCCTTCCTCTGCACCAAGGCCGTGTTTCCGGCCATGAGGGAACAGGGGTACGGGAAGATCGTCAACATAGCCTCCGAGGTCTTTTTCACAGGTTCCCACGGGTTCGCTCATTACGTGGCATCCAAGGGCGGCATCATTGGCCTGACGAGAGCTCTAGCGATCGAGCTGGGTCCTCACGGGATCCGCATTAACTGTGTGGCGCCTGGGTTCACCGACACGGAAGCGAGCAGGGGCATTGCGGATGTGACAAAGTACGACACGTCCAAGACGCCCCTTGGCCGGGTGGTCAAACCGGAGGATCTCACCGGTGCGACCCTGTTCCTGGCATCTCCTGAGAGCGATTTCATCACCGGCCAGACACTGCTGGTGGACGGCGGCCGGGTGATGCACTGAAGACGGTGTACGGTGCACGGTACAAGGTGCACGGCGAAAGCCGAGTTGAAGACGGTGAACGGTCCAACATGTTACATCCGAAAACGGGAAAATAATCTTGGAATTTCTGGCGCCGTTCAAAGAAGGGATCGACCTCATCAGGGAGGCGGGAGGGGACGCCTTCAAGCTATGCTGGCAGTGCGGCCTGTGCTCGGCGAGCTGTCCCTGGAACGGCGTGAGGACCTTCCTGCCCCACAAGATGATCTGCCAGTCCCGCTACGGCCTTGTCGACCTGGAGGATGAAGACTGGTGGCTCTGCTCTACGTGCAACCTCTGCGTGAGCCGCTGTCCGAGAGGGGTGGCCATTACGGACATCATCCGGGCGGCCAGGAAGATTCTGCTTGAGTACCAGTACGAAAGAGCTCCTGCGAGCCTTCGCAGCGCCATAGGATGCCTCGGCAGTGAAGGGAACCCCTGGGGCAATGAACGGGCAAAGAGAGCGGCATGGGCCGAGGATCTGGAGGTTCCGCTTTTTTCCCCGGAGCACGATCTGCTCTATTTTCCATGCTGCGTGCCCGCCTATGACCCAAAACTCCAAAGCGTGGCCCGTGCGACAGCGCTCCTGTTGCGGATGAGCGGCACGGCCTTCGGCATCCTGGGTGGAAAAGAAAACTGCTGCGGCGAGAGCCTTCGAAAGGCCGGACACGAAAGCCTCTTCGAGTCTCTGATGAAAAGCAACCTTGCGTCCTTCAAGGAGGGGGGCGTCAAGGAGATCGTGGTCAGCTCCCCTCATTGCTTGGCTGCCTTCAAAGAAGACGATTCGGGGCTGAAAGGCGAAACCAGAGCCCTTCATTTCACACAGTACCTGGCGGATCTCCTGGAAAAAGGGAAACTCTCCTTCAGGAAGGAAATGCAGACGAGGATCGTCTACCACGATCCTTGCTACCTGGGGCGTCACAACGGCATCTACGAGGAACCGCGATGGGTTCTCGGGAACATTCCGGGAGTGACCCTCATGGATGAAGTGGAGTGCCGCGAGAACAGCCTGTGCTGCGGCGGCGGCGGCGGAAGAATCTGGATGGAAACCCTCAAAGGGGAGCGCTTTTCCGACATTCTCGTGGAACAGGCTGTCGCGCTGAGGGCAGACATGCTGGTCACCGCCTGTCCCTACTGCCTTTTGAACTTTAAGGACAGCGTGGGCACCTTGGGCAAGGAAGGGGTGCTGGAGGTGAAGGACATCTCCGAGGTGGTCCTTGCGGCCGTGGGGGAAAAGGAATGATTCACCACCGAGCTCTGTGGTGAGACTCCCAGTGGATGATGGACAAAGCATGAAGACCGGCGATGAAAAAATAGGAACCATCATGGTGGTCGGGGCCGGCGTGAGCGGCATCCAGGCTGCCCTGGATGGGGCCAAGGCCGGTTTCAAGGTCTGCCTGGTTGACAAGGGGCCTGCCATTGGAGGCAAGATGGCCCAGCTCGACAAGACCTTTCCCACCAATGACTGCTCCATGTGCATCCTCTCTCCCAAATTCATAGAGTGTGCCACCGACCCCAACATCGAAATCATCACCGACGCCCAGATCGAGCGCGTGGACGGAAAAGCAGGGGACTTCCGCGTGACGCTGCGCCAGAAGCCCCGGTATGTGGACTGGGAAAAGTGCACGGGATGCGGAACCTGCGCGGAGTACTGTCCTGTTCACATCCCGGACGCCTACAACGAAGACCTGGCAACCCAGAAGTGCATCCACCTCTCTTTTCCCCAGGCTGTTCCCGCCGTCTCCCTGGTGGACCCGGCGGAGTGCCTTTTTCTCAAACGAAGAATCTGCCAGATTTGCGTGCCCGCCTGTAAGAACAAGGCCATCGACTTCCATCAAAAGGAGAAGCATCTCGAGCTGAGGGTGGGAAGCCTCATTCTGGCGCCCGGGTACGAAACGTTTTCTCCTCAGGTTCAAAGCCAGTACGGCTACGGAAGATTTCAAAACGTGGTCACGAGCCTCGAATTCGAGCGAATGCTGAGCGCATCGGGGCCGAACCGCGGAGAGCTTCGCAGGCCTTCGGACGGCCGTCATCCCAAGAAGATCGCATGGATCCAGTGCGTGGGATCGAGGGACAAGACGGCCGGCAATCCCTACTGCTCTTCCGTGTGCTGCATGTACGCCATCAAGCAGGTGCTCCTCAGCAAAGAGCACGACCCGGAGATGGAAGCTCACGTTCTCCACAACGACATCCGTGCCTACGGCAAGGGGTTCGAGCGATACTACGAGAGGGCAAAAAACACGCCGGGCGTGCGGTTCACCTGGAGCAAGGTTTCCGTCGTAGGAGAAGACGGCGAGAAAGGCTCCGTCAAACTCAGGTACCGGCTCGACGGCGCAGGAATGAAGGATGAAGAATTCGATCTCGTCGTCCTTTCCGTGGGCCTCCTTTCCCCGGAAACGAACAGGGACCTCGCGAAAAAATTGGGGATCACCGTCAACGAATACGGATTTTGCAAGGGTTCGCCTTTTTCTCCCACCGAGACCTCCAGGCCGGGCATTTACCACTGCGGTGTCTTTCATGCCCCCATGGACATTCCCGACTCGGTGACCATGGCCGGCGGAGCAGCCTCCTTGGCGTCCCGGCTGCTGAACGACCGCCGGGGAACCCAGGTGAAAAAGAAGGGGTATCCGGCGGAGCGGAATGTGCGAGGAGAACCTCCCAGGGTAGGCGTCTTTGTGTGTGACTGCGGCACGAACATCGTCAAGACCGTGGACGTGAAGAAGGTGGTCGAGTACTCCCGGGGACTCATGGGGGTGGCCCACGCCGAGGAGAACACCTTCAGCTGTTCCATTGATTCGGTCAGCCACATGGCGGATGTGATCAGAGACAAAGGCCTCAATCGCCTCGTTGTCGCGGCGTGTACGCCGAGAACCCACGAACCTGTTTTTCAGGACGCGCTTCGCGAGGCGGGGCTCAACCCCTATCTCTTTGAGTTCGCCAACATCCGGGAGCAGTGTTCCCTTGTCCATATGACCGAAAAAAAGAGCGCGACCGACAAGGCCAAAGACCTGGTTCGAATGGCCGTCGCCAAGGTGATGCTCCTGGAGCCCCTTGACCAGATTGCCTACAGCGTCAACCGGGCCGCTCTGGTCATCGGCGGAGGTCTCTCCGGCATGGTGGCGGCCCTGACCCTTGCCGAGCAAGGGATCCCGGTGCATCTCGTCGAAAAGGAAAAAGAGCTGGGCGGCAT
>JAWOJI010000446.1:0-5096 GCA_046481735.1 Desulfatiglandales bacterium
GGGCGTAAGCCAGGTCAATGAAGAAGTTCCCGCCCCCTGTGGACTGCAAAAAGGCGCCGAAAAGCACGTAAATGAAGACAAAGGTGGAGGCCACATACAGGGGGACCCCGAAAATCCCCTCGGTGGTGAGGAAGAGGGTGGTGCTGATTCTTTGGAGGGAGTACCCCTTGTGGGCCAACAGGTCCGGCATGTAGGGTCCATACATGGCGTAAACCATGGCGGATATGCAGATCCCGGTCATGATGTACCCGATGACCCTCCGGCAGGCTTCGAGAACTAGGAGGATGCCCAGGCCGCTGACCAGGTAATCGCTCAGGATCCAATCCCCTTGGCGCTCGATGATGCCCTGCATGTTGTAGACCACGTAAAAGGCGCAGAAGACGGAGGCAAAAGCCAGCACGATATCGAGGAGGAGCCACCCGTTGAGCCTGTCTTTCTTGGCGCCTTTGAAAGGAGGCTGGATCAGGAAGGCCAGGGCCATAATGGCCGACAGGTGTACCGTCCTCTGGATCATGGCAGGCAGGGCAATGAAGCCGGCCGTGTAAAGCTGAAAAAGGCTCAAGGCAATGGCCAGAGCGGATACGACTCTTGCCACGATCGCCACAGAAAGCGCCTGCTTCTCAGAGGCTTGAATTCGTTTTGCAGAGGATTCTCGCTGTTGCATGGCTTCACCTCTTCCAGGTGTGGAGCTGTGCCAAGCCCTTCAAGTTCTCTTGCTTCCTGAAGCGGCGCAAAAAAGCCGCAGCCTTCGGAGCAGGGAAATCCTCTCCACTTTTACCTCCAAGGCAAGCCCGGATGCCAGGTTCGACAGGTTGGTCGAACGGTTCCTCCAAATCAGAATGTGGTCAGCTCCCGGATTGCCGACTCTCAGGATGAAGGGGCGGAGTGGTTTGTGGATGTTTTCAAGAACCTGGTACTCCCCGCGTTTCGCGTATGTGCCGTGTCCCGGCCAGTGGTCCATGCCTGCATTGAAACTGACGAACCTGGTTTCTTCAATGTAGATACACCCCTCCTGGTTCGCATAAAGAACTTCCCAAACCGGCAGGTGGTTGACGGAATGGTAGAACTGAAGCTCAAACCGCTCTTCCGGTTTTAGGGGGAATCGAAGGTCTATCTCTCCGTCTTTCACGGAGGACAGGCGGAGCTCAAGACCGCCGGGAGCCCAAGAACCGACCAGCCACCCGAAAAAGCCCAGCCCGGCGGCGCAGGCGAGGGCGATGCGGGCCGGGCGCTTCATTTCCTTTTCCTCAGGGGATGAGGTTGGCAGGAACGGTTATCCCCTTTTCCTTGAGGTACTTCGCTGTGCCGGGATGAATGGGGATCGGCGTCTGGCTCACCAGGTTCTCCGGCGTCGTGTATCGGGCAAAGGGGTGGATCTTCTGCATGTAGTCGTTCTGCTCAAAAAGGACTTTGGTCAATTGGTACACCATGTCGTCCGGTAAGCTCTTCTGGCAGATGACCACATTCCACACGCTGATGGTCGGCGTATTTCCGTCCACGCCTTTGTAGACTCCCCCTTCCATGTCCCAGGGAGAATAGAACCCATGAGCTTCCGCGACTTTCTTTTGCTGTTCAGGGGTGAAGGAGATCATTTCGATGTCATGGGTAGTGGCCAGGTCCATGATGGAACTGGTGCCTGGGGCCACGACCCAGAAAGCCGCGTCAATGGTCCGGTCGCGCAGGGCGTTGACGTTCTCTGCAAAGGAGAGCCTTCTCACCGTAAAAGAGTCCATGCTGATGTCCAAAGCTTTGAGCACCAGATCGGCCATGAAGGCTGTTCCGCTGCCGGGGGCGCCGGTGCTGATGGTTTTCCCCTTGAAGTCATTGACGTTCTTGATGCCCGACCCCTTGAGGGTGACAATCTGAAGGATGTTGGGATACATGGCGGCCATGGACAGAATCCTTTGCGGCTTGCCTTCAAAGGCGCCCTGGCCGTTGTAGGCCTGGAAGGCCACATCCCCCATGATCAGGCCGATCACGGTTTCACCCCTGTCGGCGAGCCGGACGTTTTCCACGCTCGCAGCCGTGATCTCGGCTACCGCCTTGACTCCTTTCACATTCTTGGTCCAGATCTCGGCAAGCCCCCCGCCATAGGGATAGTACACGCCGCCTGTTCCGCCGGTTCCTATGGAGATGAACTGGGTTCTAGCCTCCCCGACTCCGGCTACGGTTCCGACCAAAACCAAAGCGAGAAAAAACACAAAAACCGGGATCGTGCATTTGTTGACCAACCTTCTCATATGCTTATCCTCCTTGAAAAAGGTGTGAGTGCGCAGATAGCGACGCAAAATCTCTCAGTAGCTTGCCTGCTTGACGATGACCAGGATGTCTTTGGATTCTTTGTCCGTTTTGACGAAGGGTATCTTGACGGTTTCCGTCTTGCCCGGTTCCATCACGGGGGGTTTCCCAGTGACAGGAACCAGAGAACCTGATGCTTTGTCCATATCCTGGAGAAAGATGTTCAATCGATAGCGCATGGGCTGGTTCGACACGTTTTGAATCTCCACGGTGAAGATCAGGGCCGGATCCTTCTCGTGCGTTCCCAGGGCGCTCTCAAACTGGGTGATTTTGGCTTCCGGGATGACATCCATTTCGATCTTCGGTTCAGATGGGTTCTTGGCGGGTTGCGGCGCGGCGCAGCCGAACAGGAAACTCACTGCAAAGGCAAGACCGACCAGAACACATGGAACTGCTTTCTTCATGGGCCTCATGGGAAAACCTCCTTATGAATGGGATGTGTTGATGGATCGCGTGCGGGATGAAGCCTTTCTAGCACGGGCAGGTTCAAGGGGTCAACAAAATTATTTCGCAGCGGCATTTTCATTTCATCCACATATCGGAAGCTGCGAATACGGGCTGCGATCGGAACTCACAGGCTTGATTTTTGATCCTGCTGAGGCTATAACGAACCAACTTTGATTACTTCGTGAAAAGTCGCCAATCAGAACGGCACAGTAAAAAGGTTCAGATGCAAGGCGCGCGAATCTTGAGGAATGAGGCGTACATAGAAGTACGCCGCAGTGACGAAAGATGAAGAGCAATGCCGCAGATGGACTTTTTGCGAAGCCGTCAACTTTTGTCCCTCCCTGCAGTGAGACAGGGGTGGAAACAGAACAGCGGAGGTGAAGCGATATGCCCTTAGATGAACTTCTTCCAAAGGCCCTCAAACTTTACCCCAAACGAGAGGCGGTGGTTTGCGGCAGCCTGCGCATGGACTATGCTTCTTTTGCCGGGCGGGTGTGGCGTCTGGCCAACGCCCTGGAGTCGCTCGGCCTTGAGAGGAATGACCGCGTGGCCATTCTGCACGAGAACTGCCACGTGTTCCTGGAGACCTACTTTGCCGCCGCTCATCTGGGATTGATCCTGGTGCCCCTGAATTACAGGCTTTCCGCCAGGGAGCTGGCCATGATCCTCAATGACAGCGGATCGAAGGCGCTCATCGCTCAGGGCAAGTTCAGGGACAAGGTCGATGATCTGCCCAAGTTTTCGTGCGAACCCGGCCGTGTTGTATGGACCCAGGTTTCTGAAGGCCAAAAGGATGTGGAGTATGAAACCCTGCTGCGCGGCCAAGCCCCGAACCCGCCTGAGGGAAGGGGGCTCCGGGATGATGACGTGGCCCATCTCTACTACACGAGCGGCACCACGGGCCGGCCCAAGGGCGTGATGCTCACGCACAAGAACGTCAAGAGCCATGCGCTGGGCGCCATTGCGGAGCTCAACCTCATCGACAGGGATCACTGGTTCCACGTGGCCCCCCTCTTTCACCTGGCGGATGCGTGGGCGACGTTTGCCATCACGTGGGCCGGCGGGAAGCACGTCCTCCTGCCCGTCTTTGACCCTCTTCAGGTGCTCAAACTCATCCAGGAGGAGCGCATCACCCTGAGCAACCTGATTCCCACCATGCTCAACATGATGGTCAACCACCCGGGCGCGGGAAGCTTCGACTACTCGAGCCTGAGGGTCATCTTGAGCGGAGGCGCGCCGATTGCGCCCGAGGTGGTGCGGAAGATTGTCGATACCTTCCGGTGCGACTACATCCAAACCTACGGCATGACCGAGACGAGCCCCTATCTGACCCTTTCCATTTTGAAGGATCACCTCAAAGGGCTTCCCTGGGAGAAGCAGTTGGAGTTCAAAGCGAGCACGGGAAGGGAGTTCATCAACGTGAGCCTCAAGGTCGTGGATCTCGAGGGGAGAGTAGTGGCAAGGGACAACAAGGAGGTGGGGGAGATTATCGTGAAGGGAGACACGGTGACACCCGGTTACTGGAACCTGCCTGATGAAACCGAGAAAGCGCTGAAAGACGGGTGGCTTTACACGGGCGATCTTGCCGTGGTCAATGAGGAGGAGTATGTGACCATCGTGGATCGGAAGAAGGACATGATTCTCACAGGCGGGGAGAATGTGTATTCCACGGAGGTGGAGAACGTTCTGTATGCCCACGACGCAATCCTGGAAGCGGCCGTCATCGGCGTTCCCGACCCGAAATGGGGAGAGGCGGTAAAAGCCTGTGTCGTCCTGAAGCCGGGGGAAACGGCCACCGAGGAGGAGATCATTGCTTTCTGCAAGGCGAACCTGGCAGGCTACAAAGCGCCCAAGAGCGTGGACTTCCTCGATGCATTGCCGAGAACGGGATCCGGCAAGATTTACAAGAAAGGCCTAAAAGATCGTCCGTAGTCCATTGTCCGTTGCACGTTGTCAACTGACTACTGACCACTGACTACTGACCACTGACAAATGACCAATAACCAACCGTTCACAGCCCAAGCTTTCCGGTATTGAGGATGTTCCTGGGATCAAGGAGGTGCTTCAAGGAGCGCATGAGGTCCATGGCTACCGGGTCGTGTTCCAGAGTCATGAATGGGGCTTTTGCCAGCCCGATTCCGTGCTCGCCGCTAAGCGTTCCACCGAGGCTGCAGGTGAGGCGGAAAATTTTTTCCACGGCTTCCTGCACCCTGCGAACCTGATCCGGGTCCGAACGGTCGAACATGATCCTGGGGTGGAGATTTCCATCCACTGCATGGCCAAAAATGACGAAGGGCAGGTCATAGGCATCGACAATGGCGGCAACGCCGGTGAGCAGGTCAGGCACCTTC
>JAWOJI010000009.1:0-6473 GCA_046481735.1 Desulfatiglandales bacterium
TAAATGATCTGCTGGACTTAAGTGAGCAAAATTCGAAATCCGAAGCACGATATTCGAATTTCGGATTTCCGTGTCTCTGTGAGGTCGGGCTGACGGCAGGTGGCTTTTTGGCTATGCAGAATGGCATTTTAGGGTGCAAGTTTCAGGGGACACGGTAACGGGGGATTTATGGCACTTCTTGAAGCGCAAAAAACAACCAAACGATTCGGCGGCCTGGTGGCCGTGGATGAGTTGGACGTTGAGATCAAGGAGCACAGTATCCACAGCATCATCGGTCCCAACGGCGCGGGAAAAACCACTTTCTTCAACTGCGTCACCGGCTTTTACAGACCTGAGAGCGGAGCTATGATCTTTGACGGTCACTCCCTTGTCGGCCTTCTGCCCGATCAGATCGTGCGCCTTGGAGTGGCCCGCACCTATCAGAACATCCGCCTATTCCCCAACTTGACGGCCATGGAAAATGTGCTCGTGGGGCTGCACTCACACCTCAGAGCCGGGTTCTTCGGTATTGTTATGGGTCTGCCGGCCACTCAAGCGGAAGAAAAAGCCGCCGAAGAAGAAGCCAGAAAGCTCCTCAAGTTTATGAATCTGTCCGGGAAAGGGGATTTTTTTGCAAAAAACCTGCCCTATGGGGACCAGCGGCGGCTGGAGATCGCAAGAGCCATGGCGACTCGACCCAAGCTTCTGCTTCTGGACGAGCCTACGGCAGGCATGAACCCGAGCGAGACCCAGGAGATGATGGATTTCATTCTCCACTTGCGCGACGAAATGGGTGTGACCATTCTTCTCATCGAGCACCAGATGAGGGTGGTGATGGGTATTTCCGAAACCGTCACCGTGCTGGATTATGGGAAGAAGATAGCCGAGGGCACTCCCGAGCAAATCAAAAATGACCCCAAAGTGATCGAGGCTTACCTGGGCAAGGGCAGCGCCTCGGAAACGCATTGATTCTCCCCTGGGTGTGCAAGGAGTCTTAGGCCATGACCATGCTTGAAATGGAGAATGTACACGCCTACTACGGGCATATCCATGCTTTAAAAAGCCTCTCCCTTCACGTGGACAAGGGGGAGATTGTGACCCTGATCGGCGCAAACGGCGCAGGCAAGAGTACGACCCTCAGGACCATAAGCGGATTGCTCAAACCGCGGCAAGGGGCCATCCGTCTGGAAGGGGAGAACCTTGCGCGCTACAAGTCCCATGAGATCGTCGCAAAAGGCGTGGTGCAGGTCCCTGAAGGGCGGCGGATTTTCGGGCGCCTGACGGTGACGGAGAACCTGGAAATGGGCGCCTTCGGGTGCAATGATCAGAAAAAAAACCAGGAGAACTTCGGGCGAGTGCTGGAGCTTTTTCCGAGACTCCACGAGCGGCGCAAGCAGGTCGCCGGTACGCTCAGCGGCGGCGAGCAGCAGATGCTCGCCATCGGTAGAGCTATGATGGCCAATCCCAGAGTGCTCCTGCTGGATGAGCCTTCCATGGGACTGGCTCCTGTACTGGTCGACAGCATCTTCGAGACCATCGGCCGGCTTCATCAGGAGGGTACCACCATGCTTCTCGTGGAACAGAACGCCCGCATGGCCCTTCAAATTGCCGGGAGAGGCTATGTGATTCAGACCGGCGTCGTTGTCCTCAGCGACGCGGCAGAGAATCTGCAGCGTAACGAGATGGTCCGCAAAGTTTACATGGGAGAGACGTAGAAGAAGGTGCACGGCGCCCGGGACACGGTGCACGGCAAGAAATAACAACCACGAAAACACGATGAAATCCTCTGTCGCGGATTTCATACAACGCCCCTTCGGGGCTATCTCTATGATTATTCCATTGTTCCTTCCCTACGAACTTATGAACTTATGAACTCATGCCCCTCTCTTTTGCTGACCTCTTATTTTCCTGAAGCCTGAACCCTGTTTTCTGTTTCTGTTGACTCCCACGGTGGAGGACTTTATAGTGGCCCTAACAATCGGTTTCTTGCCGAGGAGGTGCATCATGAAAAGGCTGCTGCTCTTGGTGTGTGCCTTGATTTTGACGCTGGCTTTCCTGGATCCCCCCATGGGGGCCTCTGCGCCGCAGAAGGTCATTCCGTTCCCGGACGTTCCAAGGATCACGGTAAAGGAAACCAAGGATTTGCTCGGGGACCCCGATGTGGCAATCATCGACGCCCGGCCCATGGAACAATGGAAATACAGCGACCAGTTAATTCAGGGGGCCGTCCATGAGGACCCCTTCGAAGTGGATTCCTGGGTGCACAAATACCGAAAAGACCAGACCCTCATCATTTACTGCGCGTGACCGACGGAATCGACGAGTGCCAGGTTGGCACAAAAACTCAAGGAAATGGGGTTTTCAAAGGTTTACGCCCTCAAGGGCGGTTACAGGGACTGGCTCCTGGGAGGGCACCCGATCGACAAGAAATGGACCGCCAGGCCGGAATGCGTGGCGTGCCACACCGATGTGACACCGGAAGTCGTGGCGGACTGGAAAGGCAGCAAACACGCCGAGTTTGAGGTGACCTGTTCCGTATGCCACGGGGAGCATCACCTTTCCGAAGATGACGTGGACAAGATGCCCCGCATGAAACCGGACAGGTGCGGCATGTGCCACCAGGTTCAATGGGATCAGTACAGGAATGGAAAGCACGCCCTTGCCTGGGATGCGATGAAAGCCATGCCGACCGCACACTGGCAGCCCATGGCGCTTACCGAGGGCATGAAGGGATGCGGCGGGTGCCACAAAATCGGGCTCAAGACCGAGGAGGAGATGAAGCGGCTTGTTGAGGAGGGAGCGGGCTTTGGGTACGCGTCTTGTGATGCCTGCCATACGCGGCACACCTTTTCCTCCGAGGAAGCGAGACAACCTCAGGCCTGCCGTACCTGCCACATGGGCTTCGATCACCCCCAGTGGGAGATGTATTCCTCATCCAAGCACGGCGTGAGAAACGAGCTCAAGCAGCTGGGCGTTCTTCCCGAGTCGGCACCCGCTCCAACCTGCCAGATTTGTCACATGCAGGAGGGAAACCATGAGGTCAGGGCGGCTTGGGGTTTTCTTGCCGTGAGACTCCCCATGCCTGAAGACGAGAAATGGAGCGATGCTCGCGCCACCCTTTTCAAGGCGCTCGGCGTTCTGGATCCCGAAGGCAAACCCACGCCAAGACTTGATGTGGTAAAGGAAATAGACCTGGCTCGGCTTACAGAGGATGCCTGGCAGCAGGAAAGAGAGAAAACGGTTGCAACCTGCGCCAAGTGCCACTCCACCTCCTTTGTTCGGGGAGAGCTGGCCAAGGGCGATGACATGATCCGGGAGGCGGATCTGGTCATGGCGGAGGCGATCGAAATTGTTGCCGGGCTGTTCAAGGACGGCATCCTGAAGAAGCCGAAGAGCTACGCCTATGCTTATCCGGATCTCCTGAGCTTCCATGACGCTCCCACCGTGATCGAGCAGAAGCTTTTCGTCATGTTCCTGGAACACCGGATGAGGACTTTTCAGGGAACCTTCCACGCCAGCCCGGACTATGCTCTCTGGTATGGCTGGAGCGCCATGCAGCGGAGCCTGACGGAGATCAAGGAGCTGGCCGAAACGATGAGGAGAAGAAAGTAAGGGGGGTGCGCGGCGCAAGGCGCACGGTGCACGGGAATAAGTCAGAACTTAGGGAAGCACGAAAGAAATGCGGTTCATGAGTTCATAAGCCAAACCGTAAACTGAGCATCCACGAAAACACGATGAAATCCGCCACGGCGGATTTCATGAAACGCCCCTTCGGGGCTTCCAGCCTTCTTGAACCTCTGAACCCTGAACCATGAACCTTGAACCCTGCCGTAAGCCCCGAGCGTAGTCGAAGGGCCTACGGCTTTTCTTTGAGGCTCAGGGTTCGCTTGACAAGGTTTTTTTCTCGTTCGTAGTCGATCACCCTCTGGAGCATGATCTTCTGTGCCATGACCGGTCCTGCGCCATGCCAGGTGCCCACTCCGTGGAGGCCGGAAGTCCAGTTCTGCAAGAGCTTGTGGACCTTCATGATGTTTTCTGTGGGCTCATCCGAGCCGAAGCTGTAAAACTCCTCGACATAATCTTTCACTTCCGGGTTCTTCAGTTCCTTCATAGACGGCATGGTTACGATCAAACCGCCGCCGATATCCCCTGCAAGGGCCATGACCCGCCAAAAGGCGTTGCATATATTGAGCTTGGAGACGTTTCCCATGAGCTCGTCGGGCAGGTACACCCCTGAACCCTCCGGCTCCTCTGCCCCCCTGTGGGCGGCAGCCAAACCGCAGGCCCTGCCCGTTTCTCTCAGCACGACCATTTCCATGAGTTCTTCGTTGATGTGAGCCGCCTTTTCGAGCCCCTTGTACTCCTGGATGAGCTTGGCTGCGCCGATGATCTGATTCATGAATCCGACCTTGCAGGTGCCGCCGCAAGTCATCCGGTGGGTTTTGGCAAAGCGCGTGACGAGCTTCACGGAATAAGGGTACTCGCCGCAGTGAAAAACCCTCTCCCAGGGGATGAAAACGTTGTCGAAGATGACCATGGAGGTTTCTCTCTGGCCGAAGACGGGGTTGCCCAGTTCCTCCAGGTCGTCGGCCAGATCCCGTTCCGCCGAATAGGGGGTGTACTGGCATATGTAGGTGATGCCCTCGGCGTCGGTGGGCGTGGCAAAAGCTACGGCGTAGTCCTCTTCGCCTTTGAAGTGAGCGGCCTGAGGCAGAACGACCATCTCGTGGCTTGCGAAAGCGCCGCTAATGTTGATCTTGGCGCCTCGAACGACGATGCCTTGCCGGTTCTTTTCCACTACCTTGAGGGAAAGATACGGGTCCGACCAGTCCAGGGTTTTCTTGCTGCGACTGCCCCTGGGTTCGGTCAGCGCGCCGGCAACGGAAAGATCCTTTCTTTGAACCATCTTGAGATATTCCAGAAAGCGAGGGCGATATTGGGTGCCCAGGTCTCGGTCCATTTCCCAGGTGGTGCTGGCCAGGGAGTGAAAGGCGTCGTAGCCGACACACCGATAGATGCAGGTCCCAAGGTTTTCCGCCGTGAAGGTCCCGGCCTCAGCTTTCTTGACCAGATCCTCCGTGCTGCCGCTTACATGAGTATAGCGATTGACCACATCATCGATCAGAGGGGAGTGGCAGGACATGATGTCTTTCGATACGGGGTCAAGAGCCCAGGAGTAGCTGGCCTTGTTTGCCTCCACCACGGTTCGAGTGTTTCGATTCTCTAGAACGCTTTCCACCCTTTTCCCGTTCATGAAGACTTTTGGTTTCATTGCTTTGAGGCTTTCTTCGAATGCGTCGGGAGTCATAAGGGACATGGCGGGACCTCCTTAAGAATAGAGTAACGGATTGTTGGGTAAAGCTTTTTCCTTAGACTTTCCATTCCTCCGATACTCCAAAGAGTCTACGGCTTTTTCAATGGTTAGGTGAGGCTGAGCACTTTGTAGCCCTTGCTCAGGAGGAAACCGGCGATTTCCTCCGGAAGGTTTACAGAGCTTGCAAAGACCTTCCTGCCGAGATTGTCCTGGAACGCAATCCCGGGAATGGTCACCTTTATGCTGGGGGACTCCTTGCTGCCGGCCGCTGTGAAGGCCTGAGGGCTCGAGTCGAACTTGACACCAATGAAGTCAAGAACTCTGGACACAATGATTCCCGGGTCTGTTTCACCGGCAACAGAAAGAACGGACAGCCTGTAATCCTTGAGCAGGGGGATCATGTCGTTTCCGATTCCTGAGAAATCGATGACGGCTTCCTGCTTTTCCAGATAGAGGAAGAAATCAGCCCTGATGGTCATGCTGAAATCGCTCCTTCCATCGCGGTGCAGGGGCATTTCCATGTTTCTTGAATACGTCTGGCCGGCGAGGTTCAAAACCGTTTCAATAAGGCGCCCTTTGTCGTTTCCTGCTTTTAAGATGTCCGGCGGATAGGGCGCCGCCGATTCAGGCGCCGAAGGGGGAGGATACTCGATGACCCTGACGCCTTGAGCAGAGAGAAAACGACTCAGCTCAGGCGGGATCTTTGAGCCTGTTTTGTCTGAGAGGTTAATGAGAATCGCTTGGTCTTTCTGCAGTCCAGGAGAGGGGAAAATGATCCAATCGGCTGTGATTTGAATCCGGACGTCGCTTACCAGTTCGAGGGGTTCCCCGCTCCTGTAAAGCCTTTGATAATCGCAGATGGGGAGAATCCTCTCGAGAGCGCCTCTGAGGTCGTCGCGGCTCTGGAGGTGAGCAACTCCGTAGCTCTCCCAGTTGGACATGATCACTTGGGCCATTCTTTCCGGGAGTTCGCCGTGCAGGTCAACGATGACCCGCTTGCCGTTGGACAGGTTGACAATCGGAAAAGACTCGGCCTTGAGATTGATCTGCCCGCCTGAACGCAGGGGAATAAAATGCTCTCCTGCACTCACCCACTCTTCACCCATAAGGGTAAAGATTTCCTGGAGTTGAAAACCCAGGGCCGTGGGTCCCTTGTCGACAACCGGCGAGTCCAAGGCCG
>JAWOJI010000075.1:0-6848 GCA_046481735.1 Desulfatiglandales bacterium
ATCCTGGGCAGGCGCCTGGAGGGGTCGAAGATCAAGCTGGATCTGACGGAAAAAGCCAGGGATCACCTTGCGGAAACAGGCTTTGACCCCGTGTACGGAGCAAGGCCTCTCAAGCGGGCGATCCAGCAGCTGATCCAGGATCCTATGGCCGTAAAAATCCTGGAAGGCAGCATTAAGGAAGGAGACCAAGTAAAAGTGGATGCGAGGAATGGGAAGGTGGTTTTCGATGTGCTGGGATAGAATCCGCTTCGGCGGATTTCATCCCCTGTTCAATTTATCTTTCAATTTCTGGGAAGCCTGGAAATTCACGATTCTCCGTGAGTCGAGGATGATCTGCTCTCCGGTTTTCGGGTTTCTTCCTTTCCTTGCCCATTTAAATTTCACCTTGAACTTCCCGAATCGCGAGATCAGAACCTGTTCTCCCTTTTCCAATTTGTTTTTTATGATCTCAAAGGTGCTTTCGACCAATCGGGTTGCTTGTTGCTTTGTGAGGGGTTCGTAGTCGAATTCAGGAAAAAGAAAACGCTGCCGGTCCCTTTTGTGTCTCTTTAGCCGGACCTTGTCCATCACGCTCTTTATGAGATCGGTTTTCGTCACCGTCATTTTATGCCTCGCACTCCAAAAGGCGATTCATTCTAAATAGTTATTTGCAGCAAATGACACATTTGCTAGTATTTGTCAACTCTCTGGCAGAAGACGTTCGGTCACGACCCAATGTTCTTCGAAAGCTGATCCATGAAAACCTCTTTTCATCCCAAGCTGGTCAATGCTCCTTTCTTGGATCCGGGGCTGTTCATCGCTTTTCAGTATCAACGAAAAGCTCTTCTGTTTGATCTTGGGGACCTTCATGCGCTTGCTCCGCGGGAGCTGCAGAAGGTTTCTCACGTTTTTGTCACTCACGCCCACATGGACCACTTCATCGGGTTTGATTTCCTCTTGAGAGCCCTGCTGGGACGGGATAAGGAGATCCACCTCTTTGGGCCCCCGGAGTTCTCCGACCGCGTTGAGGGGAAACTGGCCGGCTACACATGGAACCTGGTAGATGCTTACGAACATTCTCTTTCCCTCAAGGTGACGGAAGTCTGGCCTGAAAAACTCAAGACAAAGGCATACCGCTGCCAGGATCGTTTTCAACCATCGGGCATGGAGGAGGAAGTTCATTTCGAGGGCGTCCTCTTGGAGGAACCTTCATTCCGACTGGAAGCCGTTCTCCTGGACCACTGCGTTCCCTGTCTGGGATTCGCTCTGGTGGAGAGCTTTTCCATTCGAATTGACAAGGAAAGATTGGACGAGCTGGGGTTGCCCGTAGGGCCCTGGTTGACCCGCTTCAAGAGGACCTTGCACGAACAAAATAACCTGGATAAGGCATTCATGGTCACCTGGGAGCAGGCGGGCAAAGTCACAAAGGAATCGCGATTTGTTCTCGGTGAACTGGCGGAAAAGATCGCCCGAATTTCTCCCGGTCAAAAGATCGCCTATATCTCGGATGTCGCAGGGTGTCCGGAGAACCTGGACAAAGCCGAGAGGCTTGTCAGGCACGCAGACAGCCTCTTTATTGAAGCGCCGTTCCTGGATCGGGACCGGGAGATTGCCGAGAAGAAATCACATCTCACGGCAAAGCAGGCGGGAACCCTGGCGAGGCGAGCAGGAGTCAAGCATCTCACAGTGTTTCATTTCTCTCCGCGCTATGCCGGGAGGGCGCAAGAACTGGAAAGGGAGGCAATGGAAGCCTTTAACAGTAAGCGGTAAGCAGCATAGAGTAAGTAGAGAATAAGTGGGAGGGGGGTGGGCAGCGACCAGTCCGTAAATGGGACCGCAAAACACTGTCTGCTCATCAACGGCTCTCTTCTCCCGGGCTTCTTCATAACGTTCACTACTTGGTGCCTAGTACTTGCTGGCTACTGCTTACCTGGTTCATGGAGCCGCAGTGCTTCCAGGATTGCTTCGTGAACGAGCCCATTGGAAGCGACCACCGTCGAGAGGCCGGGAGAATAAGGGTTCCCTTCGTAGTCGGTCAACCGCCCGCCCGCCTCTTTGACAATTACGGCTGCAGCCGCTGTGTCCCATGGCTTGAGCCCCTCCTCCCAGTAAGCTTCAAAGCGGCCGGCAGCAACATAACAAAGATCCAGAGCTGCAGAACCCAATCTCCGTATCCCCTGTGCCTGGACAAGGACCTGCTGGAGCCGCCGCACAATTGAACCGGCCCCCTCGTGCACAGAATAAGGAAACCCAGTGGCGACAAGGGATTCCATAAGCGTTGCCGTGCGAGAAACTCGAATCGGTGTTCCATTGAGGAATGCCCCTTCGCTTTCCCGGGCTTCGAAGCATTCATCTCTCTCCGGATCAAGAACCAGCCCCAGGACCGAGCGGCCGGCGGCCTGAAAAGCGATGCAGACGGCGTAAAAGGGAAGAGCGTGAGCGAAGTTGGTAGTTCCGTCCAAAGGGTCGACAATCCAGACCCTCTCCGGCGAAGCCTCGTGGCGACCGCTCTCCTCCGTAAGGATGCTGTCCTGTGGAAAATGGCTACGAATGGTGTCGAGAATCGCCTTTTCAGCCTGAAAGTCCGCGTCGGTTACGAGGTCGATGGCCCCCTTTTTCCTGACCTCCAGGACTCGGCCGAGAAGGGCTTTAATCTCTTTTCCTGCTTTACGTGCCGCATCTCTTGCGACAAGCATCTCTTTTTCCCAGCTAATGGGCAGGTTTTTCACCGTGTGGTTGCCTCCCTTGGGGAGTCATCGAAAGGATCCTTTTCTATCACGAAGAAAATCTCTTGACAACCTACCCGGCAATTGATACCAAATACAACTTTATTTATGAATTCTCCTTGTTCCGTTTGATCTGACGGCACAGACAGGAAGCGGGACCAAACTTTTCCGAACAGGGAAGATGTCCGAAGGGAGAGAAAGGAATGCGGCATTACGAGACGATTTATATCGCCAACCCCAATTTAACCCAGGATGAGTACCGCGAGGTGCTCGACAGGTACACCGGTTTTATCGAAAGAAACAAGGGTGTTCTCATCAAGACCGAGGAGTGGGGGATCCAGAGGCTGGCCTATGAGGTGAAAAAGTTCGACAAAGGGGGCTATGTACTCATGGATTACTGCGGCAATCCGGGACTCAGTGCAAACCTGGAGAGGGATCTGAGTCTGGACGACAGGATCCTAAAGTTTCAAACGATCAAGATTGCCCACGAAGTGGACCCCCAGACCCTTCTTCAAAAGCAGGAAGAAAAAGCGGTGAAGCAGCAGGCGCCTGCGCAGCAGGAAAAAGCCTCTGAGGGTCTTGAGGCGGAGGCGGAGCAATCTTCAGAGCGACCTGGGGGAGGGGAGAAGGACGATGCTTGATAAAAATAGACGCAAGATGGCCTACCACAGGAGAAAGGTGTGTCGTTTTTGCGCGGACAGCCATGCCGTGATCGATTACAAGGATTCGAAGACCCTGCGGCTCTTTACGACGGAGCGAGGGAAAATCATCCCCCGAAGAATCTCCGGAAACTGCGCCAAACACCAGAGGGTGCTGACGGTTGCCATTCGGCGGGCAAGGAAGATCGCCCTTTTGCCTTACACAACCTCTACGCTGCGATAGGAAAATGGAGGAGGCCTGGAGGGAGGCCCTCTTCCCATGAAAGAACAAGAGCCAACCCTTCCGGTAGGATCTATGAAATTCCATGACCTGCTGGGCTGCGTAGGGTCCGCCATGATCCTGCTTCTTGCCTCGGCGTTGATCCCCCTGATCGGTCCCTTTTTCAGCTTGTTCACCCCCTTGCCGTTTCTTTATTACGCAACCAAGCTGGGGGTTTCCCAGGGTGTTAAACTGGTCGGCATTGCGATTCTGATAACCGCCGTCATTTCCTCCCTTTTGCGATACCCCCAATTGATCTTCCTCTGCGTTGAGTTCAGCCTACTGGGGCTTATCCTGGCTGAAATCTTCAGAAGAAGATGGACCATCGGCCTATCCGTGCTGGTTTCCACCTCCTCCGTGCTTCTTATCGGAGTGATCGTCTTGACAGCGGCAGGGCTGAGGCAGAACCTGGGGCCTCTGGAAATGGTGCAGGCTTATGTGGAGAGCAGCCTGCGGCAGAGCGTCCATGTCTACGGTGACATGGGGGCGGGTTCCGAGAAAGCCCACGAACTGGGTGAATACCTGGCCGTCGTGGCAAACGTGATTTCAAAAATCTATCCCTCCCTTCTGATCATCGGCACCGGTATCGTGGTGTGGTTCAACATCATTGTGAGCCGTCCCATTTTCAAAATGAAGGATTTGGCCTATCCCCCTTACGGGGCCCTGGACCGATGGCGCTCCAACGAGCTCATGGTGTGGGGGGTGATCGCCGCAGGTTTTTCTTTATTCTTGCCCGCATCTTCTATAAAATGGCTGGGAACCAATGCCATGATCGTGATGATGGCGGTGTATGTTTTTCATGGCCTCGCCATCTTGTTGTTTTTTCTGAACAAGTACCGTGTGTCCCCTTGGATCAGATTGGGCGTTTACTTTCTGATCCTCTTTCAACAGATCTTTATCCTTGGTCTTGCGGTGGCCGGCCTGTTCGACCAGTGGATCGATTTCAGAAAAATTCATTCGAGAAAGGCGGCCTAAAAGGAGGAAACGTTCATGAAGGTGATTCTCACTCAGGATATGGATTCCCTGGGCCTTGCAGGAGAGATCGTCGAGGTGGCGCGAGGATATGCAAGGAATTATCTCATCCCAAAGAAGGTCGCCCTGGAGGCGACGGAAGACAACATCAAGAAGACCGAGACACAAAGAAAGAGCATCGAGGTCAAACGCATCAAGCTCAAGGAGGACGCTATTAAGGTCAAAGCACTTCTGGCGGATGTGGTGATTACCATTGCCCAGAAAGCGGGCGAAGAGGATAAACTCTACGGATCTGTTACAAGCATGGACATTGCGGAGGGGATCGAAAAAGCGGGAATCACGATCGACCGAAGGAAAATTCTCTTGAACAAACCCATCAAAAGCCTTGGAGAGTACTCCGTGCCCATCAAACTGCATCCTCAGGTCAGTGCTCCCGTCAAGGTGATGGTCGTTCCAGAGCAGTAGGTTTCTTTGAAGGGAGAAACGTCCGCCATGGCCCAGGCAAAAGAAAAAGTTTTTTCTGCTCCCCTCAAGGTCCCTCCTCAGAACATCGAGGCGGAGCAGGCCGTCCTGGCGGGAATTCTCATCAATAACGACGCCGTCAACCAGATCGTGGATGTCCTGTCGCCGGATGATTTCTATCGCGAGGCGCACATGCACATCTTTGAGGGGATGACCGAACTTTACAACGACAATGAGCCTATCGATCTCATCACCCTCTCCCATCAGCTAAAGGAGAAGGCCCTGCTGGAAAAGGCAGGGGGGGCAGAATACCTGACTTCCCTTGTGGACGCCGTTTCCACGTCTGCGGGGATTTTCTATCACGCGCAAATTGTCAGAGACCTTTCGGTCAGAAGGAGACTCATCAGCGAGTGCTCCCTCATTTCGGACGCGTGCTTTCAGGACTGGCGGCCCACGGATGAGCTTCTCGACAGGGCCGAACAGAGCATTTTCGACATTGCCGAAGAAAAGGTAGGGGAGGGCTTCACCCCTCTCGAGAATGTGATCAAGGAGAGTTTCAAGAAGCTTGAGAGCGTTGCTGAGCGGGAGGGCTTCATCACCGGCGTGCCTACCGGTTTCAAAGATTTTGATCGTTATACTGCGGGACTTCAGCCATCGGACCTCATCATTCTCGCAGGAAGGCCCAGCATGGGAAAGACCGCTCTAGCCCTGGGCATCGGCTACAATGCTGCTGTGGAGACGGGGAAAGGGGTGGCCGTCTTTTCCCTGGAAATGTCGCGCATGCAGCTCGGACTCCGACTTTTGGGCTTTCACGCGGGGATCGACGCCACGAAATTGAGGACCGGATTTCTGAGGGACGCGGACTGGCAGAAGTTGATGGGTTCCGCCAACCATCTGTCCGAGGTCGCCATGTTCATCGATGATACGTCTTACCTCAGCGTTCTTGAAATGAAGGCGAAGTGTCGAAGGCTGGTGAAGAAAAAAGAACTCTGCCTGGTGATCGTCGACTACCTTCAGCTTGTGCAGGGAAGGCGCAGCTCGGAATCCAGGCAGATGGAGATCTCGGAGATTTCCCGCTCTCTGAAAGCCCTGGCCAAGGATTTGAACGTTCCGGTCATGGCCCTATCCCAGCTCAACCGCAAGGTGGAGGATCGACCTAACAAGAGACCACAGCTCGCCGACCTCCGGGAAAGCGGAGCCATTGAACAGGATGCGGACGTGATCGCTTTTGTCTACCGGGACGAGCTTTACCATCCCAGTTCCGACGAGAACCGAAACCTTGCGGAAGTCATTGTGGCCAAGCAACGCAACGGCCCTACCGGGGCCTTTAAGCTGACCTTTCAAAAGGAGCTGACCCGTTTCCGGGATTATGTGGAAGAGGAAAGGTACGGCGCTGCCTAAGAGAACTCTTGCCTACAGGGCGTTGTTGCCTCCATTAGCGAGCCTTTGTGAACGGTTCACGGTGCATGGTCCACGGTTCACGGGTCATGGCACGAAGCCCGCATGCCTTAAGCCTTGCACCTTGTACCTTGCGCCCTGCACCTTTCTTGTGTCGAGGCTCAAGCTATAGACAAGATCTACGGCAAAACAGGCGGCCTGAAAGCAGGCCAACTTAAGCGTCTTCAGAGGTTATACCGCCGCAGGGTGTCCGGCCGCGAGATGATCACTCCAGAGATTGCGCGGCAGGTTTCCGAAATTTCTTTCGAAATCCAAAGACAAGTGGCCCTGCTCATCAGCCGCAAGGGGGAAGTGGCGTCCGTCGTTGTGGGAGACGACAGGCACATCCTGATT
>JAWOJI010000128.1:0-5379 GCA_046481735.1 Desulfatiglandales bacterium
TATCTCCTCTGTATGGGAAGAAGGCAGCCCACGGGTAGGAAGTTCGAAGGACCTTACGATGTTTCTTTGAGGAGTTCGTCCAGCTTTTGTTGCATGCTCGCCCGGGACATGGCGCCCCGCGAGATAAACAGAGGTTGCCCATCTCTGAAAAAAATCACGGTGGGAACGCTTCGAATCTCGAACTTCTCGGCACTCTTGGGATTCTCGTCCACATCGAGCTTATAGACCGTGGCTCTCTTTGCATTTTCCCTGGTAAATGTTTCAAGTCCGGGCCCCATCTGGATGCACGGGCCGCACCAGGGCGCCCAAAAATCGACGACCACGATGCCTGCAGCTTTAAGCACCTGTTGGTCGAACTGCGAATCTGTCAGAGTGTTGGGTTTGTCTCCCGACATGAAAGCTCCTCCCTGAGTGCTAATTTTTGCCGGCTATCTTAATCGCGGTTTTCCATGACTGCAACTTTTTCCTGAAACCGCAGGAGCATGAACCATGAAAAGAAAAACGTGCCGTTCCTTTCGACTCCTGACTTTGCTATGTATTTTTCTTGGGCCGGTTCTTCTGTACATGCCCTTTCTTCATGCGGAAGAAGACCGGGAAGCGGGCTTGGGCCCTCCCTCGGATTCAGATCATGTAACTTTGAGCATGCTTTCCGACTATCTCGGCCAGGCAGCAATCCACAATCCTGAGTTGGAGTCCGCCTTCTACCGCTGGAAGGCGGCCCTTGAAAAAATTCCCCAGGTAAAGGCCCTTCCCGATCCACGGTTCACTTTCGCCTATTACATCCGCAACGTAGAAACCAGAGTGGGTCCTCAGCAGGCAAGGCTCGCCCTTTTTCAGACCTTTCCTTGGTTCGGTGTCCTCGACCTAAGAGAAAACATGGCGTTTCTCGAGGCCGAAGCCGCAAGAACGCAGTATGAGGCCTTGAAATTCAAAATTTTCTATGAAGTCAAGAACTCTTTTTACGAGTACGCTTACTTGGCCCAGGCCGTTCAAATTGCACAGGAAGACATTGATCTCTTGCACTATTTCGAAAGCGTGGTCAGAGCGCGCTATTCGGCAGGCGCCGTTCCATATGCGGACCTGGTGAAGACACAAGTCCAACTGGGACGACTAGAGGATCGCATCAACACTCTGAAGGATCTGCGAAGACCTCTCATCGCCAAACTGGCCGCGTCCATGAATTTGCCTTCGGACACGGAATTCCCCTGGCCGCCGACGGTTCCCATCATGATCCTCAGCATGACGGACGATGAGCTTTTCAAGGAACTCCCGGAATACAGCCCCCAGTTGAAACGATTTGAATATCTTGCAGAAAGAGAGAAAGCCGGCATCGAACTTGAGAAAAAGAACTTCTATCCGGAGGTGACCTTTGGTGTCGAAGACATCATAACGGGATCGGCACTGGTTCCTACAACGCCCGACAGCGGCAAAGATGCCGTCATTGCTTCTGTGACCGTCAACATTCCCTTCTGGTGGGAAAAGCGCAAGGCTTCGGTAAGAGAGGGCCAAGCAAGACTGGCATCGACCTCAAAAGGGGCTGAAGCTCTCAAGCGTTCCTTGATTTCCGACATGGAACTGGCCCTTTATAAATACAGGGATGCCCAGCGGAAAATCGACCTTTACCTGAACACCCTCCTTCCCAAAGCAGAGGAGGCTCTCGCAGTCACGCTGGAAGCCTTCCAGGCCGGAAGCCGGACTTCTCTGGATCTGATTGATGCGGAAAAAACGCTTTTGGAATTCCAGCTTTCCTACATTCGGGCCCTGGCCGACCAAGCCCAGAGGGTGGCGGAGTTGGAAATGCTGCTGGGCAAGGAAATCCCTTGCGAAATACACGGCGTCGTGCTTCCAAAGCACGGCGGCGGATTGAAACCATAGACGGAGGACGAACACTATGAATCATTGGAAAAAGATTTTTTTGGCCATTGGATTGCTCGTGGCTTTTGCCTTCGGGGCGAGCGTGTATGCCGCCGAGGAGCCCAACCAGATCAATTGCCCTGTCATGCAGGGTCCCGCAAACAAGAACATCTACACGGACTATCAAGGAAAGCGCATTTATTTCTGCTGCCCTCCTTGCATTCAGCAATTCAAGAAGGACCCCGACAAGTACATGAAGCAGTTTGAAAAAGAAGGCATTGTTCTGGAAGATGCGCCTGCCGCAAAGAAACCGTAAAGGAATGGAAATGAAAAAGAAGGGTTTTTCCACCCGGTTCATCCTGCTTCTCCTGCTCTTGGTCGCTGTATTCGGTTTGGGCTATCATTTCGGCGGCTGGGGCGGACACCCTCATGAAGCGGGGCATGATCATGAACCCGCCGCTCAAGAGGAAGGCCGTGACATCATATGGACCTGTTCCATGCACCCACAGATCCGCCTCCCGGAGCCCGGGAAATGCCCCATCTGTTTCATGGATCTCATCCCCGTAAAACAGGATGCAACCACCGGGGATGTTGAGGCCGTGAGCCTTCGCCAGCTCAGGCTTTCCCCCGAAGCAAGAAAGCTCGCGGAAGTCTCGGTGTTCCCGGTGGAGCGCAGGGCTGTGTACGTGGAAACCCCGCTCTTCGGCAAGGTGGACTATGACGAAACAAGGTTGGGGTACATCACGACCTGGATGGCGGGACGGATCGACAAGCTCCATGTGGATTACACGGGAAGTTACGTGCGCAGAGGGGATCCCATGGTCTCCATATACAGTCCTGAGCTCCTCACGGCCCAGGCGGAGCTCATTCAGGCTGTGAGATCCGTCCAGGAGATAGACAGAAGCGGGTTGGGGCGTGTCAGGGGGGCAGCGGAACAAACCGTGATTGCCGCCAGGGAAAAACTTCGTTTGCTGGGCCTAACGGCCGATCAGATCAACAGGGTTGCCGAAAAGGGCGCCATTTCCGATCACATTACTCTCCATTCGCCGATGAGCGGCGTGGTCATCAAGAAAGACGTCTTGGAAGGCATGTACGTCCAAACCGGCACGCAAATTTACACAATCGCCGATCTTTCCAGGGTGTGGATCGTTCTGGAAGCTTATGAATCCGATCTTCCATGGATCCATTTGGGAATGGACGTCGAGTTCCAGACCGAAGCCTACCCGGGGGAAATATTCACGGCCAAGGCGGTTTACATCGATCCCATGGTGAACGAAAGAACCAGGACCGTCAGGGTGAGGCTGGGCGCGGCAAACCCCGCAGGAAAACTCAAACCCGGTATGTTCGTTCGGGCCTTGAAGCAAACCCGGGCGTTCGAGGACAGAGAACTTTTGGTCATTCCGGCTTCAGCTCCCCTGATTACCGGCAAACGGGCCATCGTGTACGTTCAACTGCCCGGAGAGGAGGGAACCTACGAAGGAAAAGAAATTCTCCTGGGGGCCAAGGCCGGCGACTACTACATTGTCAGGCACGGACTTTCCGAAGGGGACTTGGTCGTGACAAGGGGCAATTTCAAAATCGACAGCGCCTTGCAGCTCCTGGCCAAACCGAGCATGATGAGCCCCTACGGAGGACCGGAGCCCACTGCGCATGACCATGCTCCGAAGACGCCTGCAGCAGAAAGCCCCTCGCCTCCTATCGCCCCTGTTCCCGCACCCCTTGCATCCCAGTTGCCCGGACTTGCCGCCACATACGACACCTTGAAGACAGTTTTAGGACAAAGAGATCTGCAAAAAGCAAGACAAGCCTACCAAGCATTCTACGATGTTCTTTGCGCCATCGACCCCACTTCCCTCAAAGATCAATCGGCCTTGGTGTGGAAAGAGGCGTCCATGCTTCTTCGGAACGATGCGATCCTGGGCACTGAAGCGGATAGTAACGAAGAGGCCTCAAGACTTTTCCGAACCCTTGAGGAGCACTACAGGATCCTCAATGAACAATTTCACGTGGAACGGGTTATAGCCGCACAGGCCGTTTCCGAATCTGTGCCCCCGGAGTTCAAGAAAGACCTGGGAGAATTGCTGCAACTCTACCTGAGTATCCAGAACTCTCTGGCAAGCGATGACTTCCCGGCAGCCAAGGAGACGGGAGGCGAGTTTGCCTCAGCCTTGAAAAGGATGGATATGGGCCTCCTGAAAGGAGAAGCCCATGGAATCTGGATGGAAGCGCTGGGGGTGCTCGACAAAGCCATGAGAACGATCACCTCGGCAAAGGATATCGAAGCAGCGAGACAAGGCTTTGAACCTCTCTCCATGGGCGTGACCCTTGCCGTGGAAAGGCTCGGCGTTGAAATCGATGGTCCGATCTTTGAGATCCATTGCCCCATGGCGTTTGACTGGAAAGGGGCTGCCTGGCTCCAGCAGGACGAGGAAATCCGCAATCCCTATTTCGGCGCCATGATGTACACTTGCGGCGAAGTGAAGAGACAGCTCAAGAGTGGGTAACCATGAACCGAATCATCCGTTTTTGCCTTGAACAGAAACTCATTGTTTTCCTGATCACCCTCTCCGTCGTCGGCTGGGGGGTCATGGTTGCGCCTTTTGACTGGGAGTTCAAGTGGCTTTTGCGGGATCCTGTTCCAGTCGACGCCATCCCGGACATCGGAGAAAATCAACAGATCGTGTTTACCGAATGGATGGGCCGATCTCCCCAGGATGTGCAGGATCAGGTCACCTATCCCCTGACCGTTTCCCTTCTCGGAATTCCCGGCGTCAAGACTGTGCGCAGCTTTTCCATGTTCGGGTTCTCGACGATCTACGTGATCTTTGATGAGAAGGTGGAGTTCTACTGGTCCCGTTCAAGGCTCCTGGAAAAGCTGAGCAGCATCCCCCCCGGCATCCTTCCTCCGGGTGTACAGCCCACCCTCGGACCGGACGCTACGGCCATGGGGCAGGTCTTCTGGTACACCCTGGAAGGCAGAGACCCTGAAGGCCGCCCTGCCGGAGGATGGGATCTTGAGGAGCTTCGAAGCATTCAGGACTGGTACGTCCGCTACGGCCTGCTCTCTGCGGAAGGAGTGAGCGAAGTAGCTTCCGTGGGAGGCTTTGTAAAGGAATATCAGATCGACGTGGATCCAAATGCCATGCGGGCGACCGGCGTTTCCCTGGAGAGCATTTTTGATGCAGTGCGAACGTCGAATCTTGATGTGGGCGCCGGAACCATTGAAATCAACAGGGTGGAATACATGATCCGCGGTGTGGGCTTCATCAAGGACCTGAGGGACCTTGAGAACACCACGGTGAAAGCCACCGGCGGACTGCCGATCAGGTTGAAGGATGTAGCTCACGTGACTACGGGGCCGGCTCTCCGCAGGGGTCTCCTGGACAAAGGCGGGACAGAGGCTGTAGGCGGTGTGGTGGTGGTTCGGTTCGGCGCCAATCCGCTCCAGGCCATCAAGAACGTCAAGGAAAAGATCAAGGAAATATCCCCAGGCCTTCCTTTCAAAACCCTTCCTGATGGAACAGT
>JAWOJI010000156.1:0-2954 GCA_046481735.1 Desulfatiglandales bacterium
TGGCCTGTGATCAAGAGGGCGTTCTCTATGGGGACATTGATGTCGATCTCCTGGAATTCCGGCTTGGTCTGCCTTGAGAATTCCCGGAGGTGATCCACGATTTTCCCAATTCGATCGTTGCATTTCCTGATCAACTCCAGGCGCTGTCGTTCCGGCCAACTCTCGGGAACATTTTTCATGATCACATGCAAAATGGTCTGGGAAGCCATGAGAGGATTGTTCAGTTCGTGGGCTACGCCCGCGACCAGTTCGCCAAGGGCACGCATCTTGGAGGCTTCTATCAGGCGGGCCTGCGTGGCTTTGAGCTTTGCCTCGAGCAGTTTTTGTTCCGTGATGTCCTTGAAGATCCCGGCTGTGCCGATGAGGACATGATCTTCGTTTCTGAGGAGGAAAAGGGACGTGAGGATGGTCAGTTGTCTTCCGTCCATTCTCCGCACCTCCATGACATAGTTCGTCGCTCTCTCTACAGAGGAAAGAAGGGCCATGATTTCTTTGGCCTGATCCATTCCCCTCACATAGAAGCGGGAGATATGGGTTCCCAGGATCTCTTCCCTTCGGTACTGGAGCATTTCCTCCATGGCGCGATTGGTGTATGTCAAGCTCCCTTTGAGATCCGTGGTGAGGATTCCGTCCACAGAGCTCTCCATGATGTTTTCAAGAAACTCCTTGGTTTCCCGGAGTTCCCTTTCCAGCTTTTTCCTCACCGTGATGTCCCGGATAATTTCCACGAAGCCGACAACCCTTGCTGAAACAGGATCCACAATCGCAGTCACCGTAGTCAGGGCCGGGAAAATCTCCCCTCCTTTCCTCACCCGGGTCATCTCAAGCTCGCACACCCCTTCTGCGCGCGTTCGCTTGGACATCAATTCCTGGATGCCCTTGTTTCGGTCCTCAAGGGGGATCGTGATGCCGATGTTTACTTTGGCGACAACCTCGTCTTTCTTGTAGCCAAAAAGCTTCTCAGCCCCCTTGTTGAACTCTATGATATTTCCGAAAAAGTCCAGGGCGACAATGGCATATTCCGTGGCACTGTCCAGGATGCTGTTCAGAAACCGGGACAATTCCCTATATTTCTCTCTGGACTCTTTGAGCTCTTTAGTTCTCTCTTCGACCATTTTCTGCAGGTTGGACGTGTAGTTCTCGATCTGGCCGATCATCCTGTTGAAGGACGTGCCCAATAAACCGATCTCGTCTGCGCCATGCACCCTGACCCGCTGGGAGAGGTCGCCCCTGACCATTTTGGCGGTCACCTCGGTGAGCTCCTGGATAGGCCTGGTAAGCACCATGGAAAGGGTCACCGTGAGGAAAAAGGTCAAGCAAAGAGCCACGATCACCATGACGAGAACAAATTTTCTGGTCGTGATCATGGATTCAAAGATCTCATCCTCATAGGTTCCGGCGGAAATGATCCAATCCCAGGGCTCAAAATAGGCGAATTTGTGCATCTTGGGCCTGGGGATCGTCTCTCCAAGTTCAGGGTTTGCCCAAGGGTAGCGGATCGTTCCCAGTTCGCTCCCTTTGAGGGACAAAGCGCGGTTGATCATGGCGCGAATGTACTCGAAACCCGAGGTATCCTTGGAATCGATGATGTTGGCTCCTTCCCGGGCAGGATGAATTCGGAGTTCTCCCTTGCTGTCTATGATGTACACGTACCCGGTTTGACCCACCTTGATGCTCTTGATCTCTTCCCTCAGCGAGTAGGCGCTTTGCTCCTTGACGCCCACGTAAAGGGCGCCCATGACGGCGCCGTCCTTTCCGACGATCGGCTCATAGGCCGTTATGTACCAGTCATCCACTACAAAAGCCCTGCCCCTGTAGGGTTTTCCGGCCAGAATCGCCCGGGTGACCGGGCTTTCAGCAGGAATGAAGGTTCCTGTGGCCCTTCTGCCGTCTTTCCCGACAACGTTTGTGGAAATCCTAAGGAGATTGTCGCCTTCGATGCGCTGGAACACCGTGCATGTCCCTCCGATCAGATCCCGAACTTCGTCCACGACGGTGTGCTCCAGCGTGATCGGCGTGTCGCCGATCTTCCAGAGGGACACTTTCACGGCCGTGACCTCGCCGGTGTTCTGGTTGACAGCGTCCAGAAAGACTTCCTGTTCCTCCACAACGGTTATCTCTTTGCCTCGCCGGTGAAGAACCTCCCAGGCAACTCTCAGGTCGGAAACCAGCTTGTTTTGCACCATTTCCTGCTGAACGCTGCACATGGCGTAGATGTTCCTCACCAGGTGCTCGAGGTTTTCTTCGGCAGCGCCCCGCAGTGCCGCGCCGAAGCGGTCCAGGGCAAGAAAGGAAACGATGAGGAGAGGGACCAGAACGAGGAACAGGGTGACGCTCACCAGTTTTGCTCGAATTCTCAGGTTTCTAAAAGCGGGGATCTGCATGCTCTCTTGTCTCTATTGCCGGGGAATCGGTCATGGCTGTTTCGAGGTTTGTCAAAGAAGCCATGATGAGCCGTGCTGCACAGAATGTGCCACAATGAAATAGGCTGTCGCCGATTTCATCAATATATTGGGTCGGGAAAGGTGATCATGGCCCTGGGATTTTCAATCATGCGGTACATGATCGGAGAGGCCCAGCCTTCTTCCAGAACATCGTCCTCCACTTCCTGCAGGATGCCGTCGTGGATGGCCCAACTCCTGCCCCTCACCGTATGGGCCAGCGTGGGGTTGCGAAAAGGCGTGCTGTTGTCCAGTTTCGCGAGAATCTTCCCCCCGGTCTGAAACCCTTCATGGATTCGCTTCATCATCCGGTAGCCGCTGAAGTAACTGAATCCATGCCGCTCGTAGGTAATTGCGTTGTGATAAAAGAGAGCCTCCAGGCGAATCGCTTTGAGGTCCATCATCACGCACAGAAACTCAACAAGACGAATGACCTCACGGGTCAGTCCCAACCCTTTTCGGACCTGACCGGGAAAAAGCCCGGCCTCCATGGCCTTCTTCTCTTCCGGGAGA
>JAWOJI010000201.1:0-8168 GCA_046481735.1 Desulfatiglandales bacterium
GTGGAGTTCAGGGAAATTGTGGGCCAAGTCAAAAGATATCTGGAGGCCCATGCCGAGATGGGTTTTGATCCTCCGGGCGCGCCTCGCTTTTTTCCGGATTCTTCCCCAAGCAAGCCGGCTTCCGCCAACACACTCGAGGCGTTGAGAGACTTCATAGGCGATTGCAAGCGCTGCAAACTTTCGGGAGGGAGAACCCACCTCGTCTTTGGAGAGGGACCTCCACGGGCCACCCTTGTTTTTGTAGGCGAAGGGCCTGGAAGAGATGAGGATGCCGAGGGCAGGCCCTTTGTGGGTGAGGCAGGAAAGCTTCTCACCAAGATTATTGAGAAGGGCATGGGCCTGAGAAGGGAAGATGTCTATATTTGTAACGTCGTCAAATGCCGACCGCCCAAGAACAGGGTGCCGGAAAGGGACGAAATCGAATCATGCCTCCCTTTTCTGAAAAAGCAACTTGAAATTATCAGGCCTGATGTGATCTGCGCTCTCGGTTTAACAGCAGCTCAGAGCCTTCTGGGCCGGCCTTTTACAATGGGCCGCGAAAGAGGAACTTGGGTTTCCTTCCAGGATATCCCGATGATGCCCACCTATCACCCTGCGTATCTGCTCCGGAACCCTTCGGCAAAACGGCAGGTATGGGAGGACGTGCAAAAGGTTATGAAGCTCATGAACCTGGAGGTGAGAAAGGAATGACAAGAAGAGCGATGATCTGCTTCCTTCCGATGATCATAAGCGCGGTCATGCTGGTTGGAGGCATCGCCTGGCCCACCCAGCGGCACGTCCTCATCATGGATGTGGAAGGCGCGATCAATCCGGCCACCGCAACTTTTATGGAAAGAGGTCTGGACCAGGCCAGAAAGCAGGAGGCCGCACTGGTCATCATTCGCCTGGATACGCCCGGCGGGTTGGCCAGTTCCATGAGGAGCATGGTTAAGTCGATCATGAATTCACCGGTTCCCGTTGTTGTCTATGTGGCGCCAAGAGGCGCCGGTGCTGCTTCAGCAGGAGTCATGGTGACGGTGGCCGCCCATGTCGCCGCAATGGCGCCGGGCACGAATATCGGCGCCGCCCATCCTGTTGCTGCAGGGGGGCGGGAGATAGACAAGACGATGTCGGAGAAGGTAGTCCATGACATGGCCTCCTACGGCCGGAGCATTGCCCAGGAAACCGGGAGGAACGCGGACTGGGTGGAAAGGGCCATTCGCGAAAGCGTTTCCATTACAGCCGAAGAGGCCATGGAAAGAAACGTGGTCGATTTGGTGGCATTGGACGTTGACGACCTTTTGGCGCAGATCGACGGCCGGGAAATCACCATCAGAAGTGCGAAAGTTGTTCTAAGCACCCGGGAGCTTGAGAAACGCTACCATGAGCCGGGGGTGAGGGATAGAATTCTGGGAACCATCAGTGATCCCAACATTGCCTATATTCTCATGATGATCGGGCTGGCGGGGCTGTACTTTGAGCTCTCCCACCCGGGAGCCATTTTCCCAGGGGTGATCGGGGCCATATCCCTCATCCTTGCTTTTTACTCCTTCCAGACCTTGCCCGTGAACTATGCGGGGCTTCTTCTCATCGCTCTGGCCGTCATTCTTTTCATTGCCGAGATCATGGTATCGAGCTACGGCGTGCTTTCCCTGGGAGGACTCATTTCTCTGACCCTGGGGTCGGTCATGCTCTTTGAGGACGTTGGAGTTTCACTAAGACTCATGGCCCCCACCATTGTTCTCATAGGAGCGTTCTTCGTTATGGTATCCACGCTGGCCTTTCGAGCCTACCGGACAAAGCCGAAGACCGGGATGGAGGGATTGATCGGATCAACAGGCGTTGTCAAGCAGCCTCTTGATCCTGAAGGACTCGTTTTCGTCCACGGGGAGTACTGGCGCGCGGTGTCCAGGGAAAAACTGGAACCGGGAGACAGGATCCTGGTGGAAAGAGCAGACGGACTGATCCTTACAGTTAAGAAGGCAACCACTGATCATTGAAGATTCAATACTGGACATTGGACACTTGACATCAAGAAAGGGGGAAAGAGAACATGTTTTATGTACTTGCGCTGGTTCTGATTATTTTTTTCCTGGCCTCGGCCATCAAGATCTTGCGGGAATACGAACGAGGTGTGATCTTCAGGCTTGGCCGCGTCATCAAGACCAAAGGGCCGGGATTGATCATTCTCATCCCGATTATTGATAAAATGGTCAAGGTGAGTCTCCGCCTGGTCACCATGGACGTGCCGCCTCAAGACGTGATAACACGAGACAACGTCTCCGTTAAGGTGAATGCGGTGATCTATTTCAGGGTCATGGACCCGACGAACGCGACAATCGTGGTTGAGAACTTCCTGTTTGCCACATCCCAGCTTGCCCAGACCACGCTCAGGAGCGTGTGCGGTCAGGTAGAGCTGGATGAGCTTCTGGCGGAGAGAGAGAAGATCAACGCACAGCTCCAGGAAATCCTCGACAAGCACACGGATCCATGGGGAATCAAAGTGACTACCGTGGAAGTGAAGCACATCGACCTGCCCCAGGAAATGCAGAGAGCCATGGCGCGGCAGGCTGAGGCTGAAAGAGAAAGACGGGCAAAGGTGATCAACGCAGAAGGGGAATTCCAGGCTGCAGCGCGCCTGGCCGAGGCGGCAGAAATCATCCAGAAACATCCCCAGGCCCTTCAGTTGCGGTATCTGCAAACCATGAAGGAAATATCCACGGCGGGAAATGCCACGACTTTTCTCCCCATACCTTTGGATCTTTTCAGACCGTTCCTGGATAAAAAGGATTAGGGCTGATGATTTGAGTGGGACACTAAGACAGATTTTAAGGAGCAGGGTTCATGGAAGAACAAGCGAAGAAAGAGGAAACGGAGCGAAAGCCGGAAGAGACCCTTGAAAAGCCGCTCGAAAAGATGACGGCCACCGAACTTAGGGAGTTTGTCCTGAGCAAGAAGCTGGAAGGTCTGACAGGGGTTCATGCCATGAAAAAGGAAGAACTCCTGAAGGCCGTCAAAGAGGCCATGGGCATCAAGGACGAGGCGCCGGCAAGAAAAGCAAAGGCGCCGAAGGTCAAGAAAGAGCTTGACGTCAAAGGACTCAAGAAAAAAATTATGCAGCTCAAGGACCAGAAAAAAGAAGCCCGCTCCTCCAAAGAGAAAAAAAAGACGAGCGTCCTGCGCCGCCGCATCAATCGACTCAAGAAGCAAACCAAAAGAGTTGCCAAGGCCTAAGCGGGAAGAGGGCGATCTTGGTGTGCAGGCTCGATTCTGGGGCCTGCATTTTGTTTCATGACAGGGAGGCGAGGTCATGAAAACAGTTGCCGTCATCCCGGCCGCAGGCGCAGGGATGCGGATGTTGAGCGAGGTTGCCAAGCAATTCCTGGAACTGGAAGGGAACCCCCTTCTGGCTGTGACCCTGGCAAACTTCGAGCGGTGTGCCGACGTGGAAAGCGTTTTTGTGGTGGCGCCGGCAGACTGGGTTCCCTACTGTCAGGAGAGGATTGTCAGTCGATACGGGTTGAGCAAGGTCAGGCAGGTCGTGCCCGGGGGCGAGAGGCGTCAGGACTCCGTGAGACTGGGGCTGGAAGCCGCTCGGGGGGAATTCGACCTTGCGCTCATTCATGACGGTGTGCGCCCCTTTGCCGAACCTGAATTCCTCTCTCGAATTGTCCGGGCTGCCTCCCGGAACCGTGCGGTTGTTCCGGTTTTGCCTTTGAAAGAGACCATCAAGGAAGTCGGAAAAGACGGCTGCGTGGTGGGCACCGTAAAGCGAGGATCGCTTCGGCTTGTGCAAACACCGCAGGCTTTTCGCTTCGAAGACATCCTTTCAGCCCATCGCCGCGCTGAAGACGAGAAGTGGGAGGAGATGACGGACGACGCGCTTCTTCTCGAAAGGTTGGGCATTCCCATAACAGTAGTCGAAGGACTGGAAGAGAATATCAAGATCACAACACCCTACGATTTGGAACTGGCACGATTTATTCTGAGCAGAAGAAGATCTTATCACGAAAGCACGAAACAATAGGAAAGCACGAAAAATCCTGATGTGTCTTTTTTCTCGTCTTTCCCCTTTCGTGATTGTGGTTGTATTGTTTTTGTTGAGCACTTTCGGTACCTTAGACGCAGTCCCTGAGCCCTGAGCTTGTCGAAGGGTCGAAGGGCGCACATTAGGCACTTCATTATGCTTTTACGCATCGGCACAAGGGGAAGCAAACTGGCTCTTGCCCAGAGCGCTTGGGTCAAGGCAAGGATCGAACGCGAGCAACCGCGGGTCGCGGTGGAGCTTGTGAAAATCAAGACAAAGGGGGACAAAATTCTGGATTCCCCTTTGAGCAAGATCGGAGGCAAAGGCCTTTTCGTCAAGGAGCTCGAGGATGCGTTGCTCAGGAGCGAGGTGGACCTGGCTGTACACAGCATGAAAGATGTTCCTGCCGAGCTTCCCGAAGGGCTTGAAATCTCGGTTTTCCCCAAAAGGGAAGACCCGCGAGATGCCTTTGTGTCGCTCACATGCAGGACCATCGATCAACTGCCGAAAGGGGCGACCGTTGGGACAAGCAGCTTGAGACGAGGCGCGCAACTGCTCCATCTGCGCCCCGATCTTCGGGTGATCCCGATGCGGGGCAATGTGGACACCCGTCTTAGGAAATTGGATTCCGGAGAGGTGCAGGCCCTGATCCTGGCTTCAGCGGGACTCAGGCGGCTGGGGCTCTCCGAGAGGATTTCGAGGCTTCTTTCTCCCAAAGAGTTTCTCCCGGCAGTGGGTCAGGGCATGCTGGGCGTGGAGCTGAGAAAAAAGGATCGGAGAGTGAAAAGCGTTCTTGAGTTCCTCAACGATGAGAAAACCGAAATAACTGCCAGGGCGGAGAGAGCGTTCCTGAAAAGGCTGGGTGGAGGTTGCCAGGTTCCTCTTGCAGGTTTTGCAAGGCTGAGGGCGAATGTCCTTTATATTGAAGGCTTGGTTGCTGAACTGGATGGAAGCGTGATCCTGAGGAAAAAGATGCGCGGTTCCTGCGATAAACCTGAGGACATAGGCAAGGCACTGGCTGAGGACCTCCTTTCCGCAGGGGCAGAGAAGATCCTTGATCGCGTCTACGGTGAGTCGATATGAGCCGGTCGGGCAAAGGAATTGTTTACCTCGTGGGCGCCGGCCCAGGAGATCCGGGCCTGCTGACCCTCAAAGCCAAAGCGTGCATCGAGAAGGGAGATGTCATCATTTATGACAATCTCGCAAACCGGATATTCCTGGATTATGGGAAGGGAAGCGCGGAACGCGTTTATGTGGGCAAAGAAGGCGGGAAGCACACCCTGACTCAGGAGAAGATCAATGAGCTGATCGTCCAAAAGGCGCAACAAGGATTGACCGTGGTGAGGCTCAAGGGAGGGGACCCCTTCATCTTCGGCCGGGGCGGGGAAGAGGCCCAGGAGCTGGTAAAGGCGGGTATCCTCTTCGAGGTCGTTCCGGGCGTGACATCGGCGATCGCCGTGCCCGCCTATGCCGGCATTCCCCTGACACACAGAGAACACACCTCAACGGTTGCTTTTATCACCGGCCACGAGGATCCGACCAAAGAAACATCGGATATTGCCTGGGACAAGCTTGCCACCTGCGCCGGCACCCTTGTCTTTCTTATGGGCGTGGGGAATCTCCCCAGGATTGCTTCGCGCCTCATGGAGCACGGAAGATCGCCGCAGACCCCTGTCGCCGTCATCCACAGGGGAACCGTGCCGGCGCAGAGAACCGTGACCGGATGTCTACGGGATATCGCAGAAATCGTAGAGAGGGAAAAGATTCGGGCTCCTGCCGTCATTGCGGTGGGAGACGTGGTCCAGCTTCGCAAAGGACTCAATTGGTTTGAGGAAAAACCCCTTTTCGGCAAAAGAATCATTGTCACCAGGGCAAGAGAACAGGCAAGCGGGTTTCTCGCGGCACTCCGTGACATGGGGGCGGAGGCTCTCGAGTTCCCCACGATCAAGGTTGTTCCACCCGAAAGCTGGGAGGGGTTGGACAGGGGTATCCATGAAGTTGAAGCTTATCAATGGCTGGTCTTCACGAGCGTGAACGGGGTGAAGTATTTTTTCGACCGTTTGGAACCACTGGGCAAGGATGTGCGCGACCTCAAAGGATTGAAAATCGCCGCCATCGGCCCTGCGACGGCGGAAGCCGTCAAGGCAAAAGGTTTACGCATAGACCTGGTTCCGGAAGAGTACCGTGCCGAGTCCGTGGTCGAGGCTTTTAGGAAAGAAGACATTCAAGGCAAGAGAGTTTTGCTGCCCAGGGCAAGGGAAGCACGTGAGATCTTGCCCCGGGATCTGGAAAAACTCGGAGCTGTCGTGGACGTGGTAGAGGCCTACCGGACGGTTAAACCGGAGGAAGACAAGGCTGGGATCCAGGAAATGCTTCAGCGCGGCCAAATCCACATGGTCACCTTCACAAGTTCTTCCACGGTGTCCAATTTCATGGACATCTTCCACGGAGAACCAATCCTCGACTGGATGAACGAGGTGGCCGTCGCCTGCATTGGCCCTGTGACAGCGAAGCGCGCCGAAGAAAAGGGGCTGAAGGTCACACTGGAGCCTCCTGAGTACACCATTCCCTCCTTCATCAAGGCGATTGTGCAGTACTTCTCGTCGGATTAGAGTGTGCAGCGGTTCATAGTGCAGAAGACGCATTCAAGGCGGAAATGGGGAATCAATTCCTCGGCTTGAGGTGAATAGAGTCTCAAGCAGACAGGGAAGACATCTTCATCTTGTGACTCCCAAATCGGTTCACAACTTGATTATCATGGTTCTTTCGCAGTCGTCCATGTCGCAGTATTCAAAGCCGACCCGCCGGTAGAGACGGGCTGCGATGACGTTGGTGATCGCAACGGTGAGCCACACGGTGTTGAAGCCCAGTTCCTTGGCTTTGATCAGGGTCAATCGGGTCAGTTCGGTGCCGATGCCGAGGTTGCGATAATCCTGGTGCACGAAAATGACGAACTCTCCGGAAAGGCGGGCAAGGTCCTTGATCAGGGCTGCGTGGGCTATGACTCTGTTGTCCTGCCAGGCTAGAAGATTGACGGCGATTTCGAGCAAGGATGAGGCCCATTTCAGGCACGTTTCGGAGTCAGGAGGGGGAAGCCCCTGGGAAGCCGGCCTTGGCAGGAAGGCTTGGTACATGTCCATGAGGCAGGGAAGTTCATGGTTCGAGCATTCCCGGACCTCGAAAGGACGGCCTAGTCGATCTCGGCACTGGATGGGGTCTTCAGGCTTCATGGCTTTTGCATGATCTCCGAGATCTGCTCATCAGGCTCATTCCGCAGGTACTGGCACGGTGGCAAGAATTCTCCGGATGACGTCGTCCTCGGAACGACCCCTTAATCGGGCTTCTGTTGTCACAACAACCCGATGGGAGAGCACGGAAGGGGCCAGCATCTTCACGTCGTCGGGGATCACGAACCCCCTTCCCTGGATGCCGGCCATGGCCTGAGACGCCGCCTGGAGGCTGAGGGCGGCCCGTGTGCTTGTTCCGAGCTTGATGTCGGAGTTTTCCCTGGTCGCCCTGTTGATGCGGACCACATAATCCCTGACGGATTCCTCCACAAAAACCTTGCGGCACATTCCCTGGAGTTGGAGAAGTTCTGGAATCTCGACAATGCTCGAGAGCGTTTCCATGGGATTGGAGCCCTGGAACCGCGACAAAACGTCGCTCTCCTCTTCTGTCGAGGGGTAGCCGAGTTTCGCCTTAAGCAGGAATCGGTCCAACTGGGCTTCGGGCAAAGGGAACGTGCCCTCCAGTTCGATAGGGTTCTGTGTTGCAACGAGCATGAAGGGTCTTTGGAGGGAAATGCTTTTCAGGTCCACGGTCACCTGCCGCTCCTGCATGCATTCGAGCAGAGAGGACTGGGTCCTCGGCATGGCACGATTGATTTCATCCACCAGGACGATATTGGCAATAATGGGTCCGGGCCGGAACTCGAACTCGGAGTTCTTCTGGTTGAAGAACTGAATGCCTACAACATCGGAAGGCAGGAGATCGGGTGTGCACTGGATTCTCTTGAAGGTGCAGTTGAGGGAGCGGGCGGCCGCTTTTGCAAGAAGGGTCTTGCCGACACCCGGCACATCCTCGATCAGGACGTGGCCCCGGCAGAGCAGTGCGACAAGCACCAGCAGCACTTCGTGCCGCTTGCCAACGATGACACGTTCCA
>JAWOJI010000211.1:0-3975 GCA_046481735.1 Desulfatiglandales bacterium
GGAAAAGGTTGAAGGCGACAAGACGCACCCACTTTGCATAGGCGGAGATGCTTTCCTCGGGTTCGGAACTCGATCTGCCGTGGCCCGGAAGATCCATTCGGTAGGTCAGGCGCCCGGCCGAAAAGAATTCTGCCTGAGGATCCCACACAGAGGCGTCGCAGCCTGCGCCGTGAACAAAAAAAAGGCTCGGCTCCTTTTCAGAACCCAGAGTTTCAGGTTCCTCCACATGAATGTTCCTGCCGTTTAGGGACAGCTCCATAGAGCTATTGGCCTGCAGGAGCAATCAACAGTTTTTGCCCCGGTCGAAGGGTTGCGTTTCTGCTCAGATTGTTGAGCCGAAGGAGCTGATCCAGGGTGATCCCGTATTTGCCGGCGATGCCGAAGAGCGTGTCGCCGGGGCGCACCTCATGGACCTCCGTCTTGGCCGGGGCAGAGGCTCTCGGCGCCGCAGCCGGGGTCGGAGTCGGAGTCGGGGCCTTTTCCAACTGCTTTGCAATCCTGTCAAGGCGTTCACCCATGGTCTTCTCCCTGGCCTCCATGGCGCCTTGAGCCTGCTGCAAAGACTTCAGCTCGTTTTCAATGGCTTCGACGTTTCTCACGTTGCCGTCAATCACTGCCAGTCTGTTCTCAATCTGGTCAAGGCGGCTTTGAATGGGCGTCATATCCTGTTTGCCGCTTCCGCGCAGAACCAGGATGATGAAGAGCACAAGAATCACCGCTCCAAGCCCCAAAATGAGGGTGAACCTCCCTGCAGTTCCTGAGTTCTGGGAACTTCTCTGTCGCCGCATGGGGGGATCTTCCTTCCGGTTCTTTGCCATATCCTCAGTCATGTGATCGAAAATATCCTGCCTGTCAGAGTCGACCTCGGGTTTCATCGGTTGCTCCTTTCATCGACCCCGTATCCCGGAGTCATGGAATCATCGCGTCATGGAACGCCGTAATATCGCGTTACCTTTGTTTTTACATCAATTGGAGGAGAAAGGCAACAGGCTGGTAGGTTCTTGCCAGAGTTCTGTTTGAATGCTATTATACTTATATAACTCTAAGTCGGTGAAGTAAGCCATGTTTAACGAGTGCAAACATCTTCATGACATCATTGACGCACAGAAAGACATTATTGAACGCCACGTAGATCAGCACAAGTGGTTTCAGGGAATCGAGAACAAAGAACAAGCGATGTGCGATTTCATTGAAAAATACGGGTTTATCATGAGGGAGTTCTACTGCTCCCGAATCTGTGAAGATCGATTCGAGTGCGAACTGGCCCAGCGCTACGACCCCCGCTAAAACCGAAGTCGCCACACCTCTGTTCTGAGCGTTGGGCAATCGGCGAGGAGGCCGGTTCCGTCCGGCAGAGGGGCTTGGTCACGAGAGGATCGAAACGGCAAAGATCGCCAAATTGCCCAGAACATGGATGACGATCGGGACAAGCAGGTTGCCTTCCCATTCATAGGCAAGAGCAAAAACCAATCCTCCTGCGATCTGAGTGAAAGGAACCCCTCGATCCAAGGGATGGGAAAGGACGAAGAGAAGGGTCGCGATGATCAGCGCTGCCGCCACTCCCCAGCGTCTGAGGAAGCCATAAAGCACGCCCCGGAAAAAAATTTCTTCCGCCACAGGGGCCAGGATGCCGCCCACCACAACGAGGAGCACAATGTCTTGAAGCTTGTTAGGCTTGGGGGCCCGGATGAGGGCAAGGGCGTTCACTCCTGCTGCAAGAAGGAGAAAAAAAAGGACGAGGGCGGCGGCGCCGAACGCCAGGGACCAAATCAAGCCTCTCCGGAAGCCGTGAAACCATCCTGAACACTCCAGGCCGATCAAAGCCAGGCCGCCGCCAAAACTCTTGGCGATCCAAAGCATCAGCAGGATTTGAACAACCCGTGCCGCCCCGGTCGCTTTCAAGGAAGGACCCGGGGAGACAAGCCCCACGATCCATTCGACACTCAAAACGGCGAAGAATGAGAGCGCCAGGGTTATCGTGGAGACGGGCTTTGTTTCCATCCGAGAGCTTTCAGCGATCGGTAGGCGTTCCATTGGTTGTACCAGTCTGTTGAGATTGCGATTCTTGTCAGGATGTGCCCAATTCCGGCAGGATCCCTTCTGTTCCCCAAAGCCCGAAAAGCCGCGGAAACCACGGTGGGCTCCGAATCATCCAGCAATGTCAAGAGATCCTTGAAGGTGTGGGGCTGCCTGCTCGCTCCAAGAGCTGTTGCGAGCCAGTATTTCTCGGGGGCGAAAGGGCTCTCAAGGAGATTACGGTAAGCCGGATACCGGGTTAGGTCGAGACCTTTCTTGCCCACGAACTTGAGCGCTGCAACCCGCATTCTCCGGTCCGTGGACTGTAAGGCTCGGTCGATCTTTCCGGCGTCGTCAACGCTCGCTTTGCTGAAAACAAAAAGCGAGAAAAGGAGCGCTCCGACGACAAAGCAGAGCATTGTTGCGGGAACCGGGGATTTTGCCGATGGGACAACCAGGCTGATCAGGAAAGACAGGATCCCGTAAACAAGAAGGTAAAGAAACATGGGGAACCCGAGGATAAGCGAAACCAGGGTGGCTTTGCGGAAAAAGCGCGCCCTGTCCGACTTGTCGGAAAAGGCTGCCAGCCAAGTCCCGGAAGAGGACAGGAACTCCCGGGCATCGACCCTAAGAACGCTCATTCCCCCGCTTTGAAAATGGAGTTCCCGGCTGCCGTTTCTCAAGACCAGGTCGGCGAGGCTTTCCTTGCCCACAGGAAGGTAATCGTGTTTGAGAAGCTCTCTTTGAAGGGCCGGAAGGATCGTTCCATCCTGCAACCGGCCCAGATACACGGATTTGAGGAGTCTCTGGTCCGTGGGTTTCAATGCCTCCGCGGGGTAAAGGGTGTAGCGATAGTAAAAATCATTCACCCTCGACCCCATCGAATGGGTCAGGAGCAAATTGTCCCGTATGTCCAGGAAAAAGGATCCGCCCAACTGAGTGGACCAGAGGAGAGCCAGAAGTAGCGGCGCGAGCGCATGGAGGTATGACACACGGGCATGGTCTCCCGAGGCTTCCGGGAACAGCCATTTTGAAGCGATGCCGAACACGAGAGGGGGGACCACCAGGAAATAGAGGGAGGGCCCCAGGGTGAACCCGCGGAGGTTCAACGCAACAAGGAGAGTCAGCCAGGAAACGAGAAGGACCGCCGGAAGGGCCTTCCTGCCTGCAAAGTCTCTCCGCCGCAACCACGCTGCAAAAAGGGAGACAAGGGTCAGAAACACACCGATGCTGAGGGTGAAAAAGAAGCCTCCAAAAACGGCCGTCTTGAGTTCCAGAAGGCTGGACAAAACGTGGGAATTGGGAACAATGAGGTAGCCGGCATCCTTGAGGCTTTGCGTCTTGTCGTGTAAGCCCAGGTTGGACAGATAGACGTGCACTGAGGCAATGCACTGGGAAGTTGCAAGACCCAGAATGATGAGAAGCGCCGCTCGGCAAAGACGAGCTCTGTGTGACAAAGGAGGTTGCAGAGCCTTCATCACAAGGATCATAGTCTATCGGGTCAGGCGTTTCAACAGGGAACCGCGTTCCCTGATCCACCATCAAGACATCATCTGCTGCGTTACCCTCATCCCTCGTCACTGCGGCGTACCGGTCTGTAGGCCTCATTCCTCGGGATTTCGGAAGCCTTGCATCTGATGCCTTCCTGGTGATCAGGAATATTATCCAACCGTTTGATTCACTTCAATGAACCCGAATTAGGCGGTGGATTTAGGGCGTTCCCTGATCCACCTTCTGCTCGCGCTGATTTTGTGTTAGAAGATGCAGAAATTGAAACGAATGAGAGGGAACGGGCATGGATGATCCTGTAATTTCCGCGATCAAGAAACAGGCTGCAACAGAACGCTTTGCCAACAAAATGGGGCTGAGGCTCCTTGAAATAGGGCCGGGCCATGCCGTTGTGGAGATGGCGCCCCAGGAAGACAACGCCAACATTTTCGGAATGACCCATGGAGGGGC
>JAWOJI010000236.1:0-7145 GCA_046481735.1 Desulfatiglandales bacterium
ATTTCTATGAGAATCTGCTCTCTGCGCGACTCCAGCTCCCTGATCTTTTCCATGTCTTCCTCCCTAATATTGTTGTATCTATACAACAATATCAGGGCCTAACCACAGTGTCAAATCAAAAACCCCCCTCTCATGTCGCAGGCCCATGTAAAGGTATCTTCTTGACTGCTCATCCACGTAACAGTACAAGAAGAAGGTTGACCATCTGCAGTCCGGTGAATGTACCAAGGTGGGATCGGCAGGAATAGAATTGAGAGGAACATGCAAGGAAAGGGAGGGTAAACAGGGATAGAACCGAGTTGAACAGGAGTCATGCTTACATAAGGGAAATAACAGAGGAGGAATAAAATGAAAGGAAAACTCGTATCAATCATGGTAGCAGCACTGTTAATCGCCGGCCTGATTACAATAGGCCTTCCGTCCTCGGCTTCAACTGCAGAGCTAACTCTCAGCCATATGGCGCCCGCAGGTTCTGTATTGGATAAACAACTTACAGCCTGGGCAGAAAAGGTTAAGAAGGACAGCGACGGTAAACTGAATATCCGAATATTTCCGGGTGCTACGCTGATCAACCCCTTTGAGACTTTCAGCGGCGTCGAAAAGGGCATTGCCGACATGGGCGCGAGCTATCGCTATCTTAGGGCCGGAGCCGAACTGACGGGACTTTTCTCCATGTTTTTGGCCGGTTTGCCTGATTCTGCTTCCGGATCAAAAATCGTGGCCGAGGTCTGGAAAAATTTTCCAGAGTTTCAAAAAGAATGGGATTCCGTCAAAGTTTTGTGGATTAATTCATCAGGTCCGGCTGTGGTTGCCACCACGAAACCTGTCCGCACCATGGCCGATCTGAAAGGATTGGAACTCAGGGTTCCGGTCCCTGAAGCAGCCGACGCACTCAAATTACTGGGCGGGACCCCGGTAAGCATGACATCAGCCGACATGGTCATCGGTATTAAGAGAGGAACTGTACATGGCGGTCTGGTTTTCAAAGAGGCCATTGAGTCCTTTAAACTTCCCGTAGAATACGTCACTGAATTTGGTATGTATCAATCCTGCAATTGGTTCCTGGTTATGAACCTTAATAGCTGGAACAAGCTGCCGGCCGACCTTCAGAAAGTGATAGATGATAGTCTTGAGTGGGGCAGGAAGGAATCAATCAAGGCTTTTGATGCAGCGGATGCCTCTGCTGTTGAGTATGGAAAGAAAGAGGGCATGGAGTTCATCAAACTATCAGCGGATGAAGAGGCTAAATGGTTTGAAATCGTTGACAACAACAACAGGAAACATGCGGCAGACCTTGATGCGAAAGGATACCCTGCAACCAAGGTTCTGGAATTCGTAAACAGTCTTAGGAAATAGCAAGAGGTTAGACGGGGTATGCTGCGTGCTTTTCAAGGCGCAGCATACCTAACGAATATCCTCCCGACAATACGAAAGCGCCGTCCCTGAGGTTGCCTGCCTTTGTTTCCCTTGAAGGGAATAAGCTCAGCGGCTCTGTAAAGAATTTTTTCCAGAAGGGGTTCACCTGTGCTTTCCTGGTTAAAATTTGCGGCTCAAAAATTGCCTCTTATCATCTCGTCCTTTTCACTTCTTATTATGATGCTTGTCGTCGTCGTGCATGTCATCGGGAGGAATTTCTTCAGCTCGCCGCTTTATGGCGGCGTGGAAATAATAAGCTTATCCGGCGTTATCCTCATATCCTTCGCTTTAGGTTACACCCAACTGCAGAAAGGCCACATTGTAGTTGAAGTTCTGGTTTCCAGATTGCCCGGTTCACTGCGAACACCTTTTGCCATCTTTGCAAGGGTTGTCAGCTTGATCACCGTCTCACTTCTCGTCTGGGGTGGCATTGATTATTTCTGGGATGCAATCATCAAACCAGGCTCATATACTCTCGTCCTTCACCTCCCGTCGGCACCGTTCAGATTTGTCTGGGTCTTAGGTTGTGCTGCAATGTGGGGATACTTCTTATATGACCTCATACAGATTCTCCGAAAGGTAAAATAACTTGAATCCATTCACCACGGGTATTGTTGGAATCGTCTTAACCCTTGCCTTCCTTCTTTTGGGCGTTCCCATCGGTATTTCCATGGCCTTGGTTGGATTTCTGGGATTTTCCTATATTGTGAATATGAACGCGGCCTTTCATGTTATCTCCACGGTCCCTTACGGACTGATTTCCAATTATGACTGGCTTGTCCTTCCCCTTTTTCTGCTTATGGGTACCGTTCTCTTCCACGCAGGACTTGGCTCGGCCCTGTTTAACATGGCCTACAAGATATTCGGCAAACTGCCGGGCGGGCTGGCTATTGGTGCGTTGGGGTCCTGTGCCATTTTCTCCGCTGTAAGCGCATCGAGTATAGCCACAGCGGCAACCATAGGAACTCCGGCAATACCGGAAATGAGAAAGTACAAATATGACAGCGCGTTAGCCACCGGTTGCATTGCCGCCGGCGGTACGCTTGGCTTCCTGATACCGCCCAGCACTATCCTGATCATTTATGGGATTCTTACGGAAACCTCTATCGTTAGCCTTTTTATCGCAGGCATTGTTCCAGGAATCATGCTCGCCGCAATGTTTATGGCCACGGTTTACATCCATGTACGGCTGAAACCATCCATCGCTCCGCCCGGAAAAGGCTCAACATTCAAAGAAAAATTGGCCGCGACCGGCGCCTGCGCGGAAGTGCTGGTTTTGATCGTTCTGGTCATGGGTGGGCTCATTGTTGGGTGGTTCACGCCGACAGAGGCTGGAGGCATTGCGGCAGCAGGCGCCATTCTACTGTCGTTGGTTAGAGGACGGCTGAACTGGAACTTATTGACCGCCAGCATTGTGGACGCCGTCAAATCCACCGGCATGATCTTTCTTTGCGCTATTGGTGCATTCATCATGGTGCCTTTTATAGCGGTGAGCACCATTCCTATGGAGCTTGCAGACTATATCATTTCCCTTGGAATAAGTCCCACTATGGCGATACTTTTCATCGTGGTACTTTACTTCATGCTTGGTTGCTTCATTGACACCATGGCGATGGTTTTGCTTACCGTCCCCATCTTCTTCCCCCTGATCATAGGACTTGGATTTGACCCTCTGTGGTTCGGCATACTGATCGCATTGCTGGTTGAAACAGCAATGATTTCTCCTCCAATAGGCATGAATGTCTACGTGATTGCAGGGGTAGCCAAAGACATCCCCATGGAGACCATATTCAAGGGTGTATTGCCTTTTGTGCTTACCATGTTGATTTTCATAATTGTTATCATTGCCTTCCCGCAAATTGTTCTGTTTTTGCCCGGTCTCATATCTTGATTGGCTTTGTAAATGGTGCGGATTGAAGGGCGGGATGTCATTGGTTTTCAGCCTTGTGATGCTTCTTGCCTCAATTCCCGCTTCAGAATCTTTCCTGCCGCATTCTTGGGCAACTCCTGCACAACGTAGAAAGCTTTGGGAACCTTAAATGGGGAAAGATGTTCTTTCAAGAAAGCCTTCAACGCTTTCTCATCGATCTTTGCTCCTGCCTTGGGGATCAGAAAGGCTGTCACTTTTTCACCCCATTCGGGGTCGGGAAGCCCCACGACGGCACATTCCTGGATCTCACTTCTCCGGTAAAGCACTTCCTCCACTTCCCTCGGGTAAACGTTTTCTCCTCCGCTGATGATCATATCCTTGATTCGATCGACGATGTAAAGGTACCCGTCATCGTCGAACAGGCCCACGTCCCCGGAGCGAAACCATCCCCGGTCCCAGAAGGCCGCCTTTGTTCCTTCCGGGTTGTTCAGATACCCTTTCATGATATTGGGTCCCCTGACACAGATTTCGCCCCGCTCCCCTTTTCCAACAAGGTTGCCCGAATCGTCCCGAAGCCGGACTTCGACTCCCGGAACCTCTGTTCCCACTGAACCGATTACGTGCCGGTAATGATGGTTGTATGTGACGGTGGGGGAAGCCTCCGTCATGCCGTAACCCTCGAAAATAGAAAGCCCCGTTCGTTCCTTCCATTGCTTCACGATTTCTGCGGCCATGCTCGCGGCTGCGGAAAAACAGTACCGAACCGATCCCAATCGTTCCTTGAGCCGATCCAGAGTCAGGAGCCGGACGTACACAGTAGGCACCGCAAACAGTTTGGTCACCCTGCCCTTTTTCATCACATCCAGAACCCTTTCAAGGTCAAATGCAGGGAGCATTTCCAGACAGCCGCCGCTCAGAATGGTTGCATTCATGATGTGCATCTGGCCGAAAACATGATTGAAGGGAAGGAAGCACAGGGCGCGGTCCTTTTCCGTGGAACGCTCATTGTAGACAACAGTGTGGATGGCGGCATTGATGTTCTCATGGCTCAGCATGACCCCCTTCGGAATCCCTGTGGTGCCGCCCGTGTAAAGGACCGCCGCGGTTTCCGTCCGCTCCTGGTCGATCGCTTCGAAAGCAGGTGATCCTTCCCTCATAAGCGCATCCAGGCTCACCTCGCCGCCTTTGCACACAATCTTTTCTACCACCCCTGATTCAACCAAACCGCTCATAAGATCGAGTTTTTCCTCTGTGGTGAAAAGGATCTTCGGCCGGGAATGCCCTATCAGGAGTTCCATTTCATCTTTCCTGAGAAGTGGGGAAAGAGTGATCGCGGCAGCGCCTGCTTTCAGAGCACCGAAATAAAAGACCAACCAGTCCGAACTGTTGGGTGCGCATATCCCGATGCTGTCTCCGCTTTTCAAGCCCATCTTCGCCAGCGATGTGGCCACTCTATTGGCACTTGTGTTGAATTCAGCGTAGGATATCTCGTGACCGCCTTCGCTGATTGCCGGCCTTTCCCCAAAATAAAAGGCGCTTCTTTCAAGATTCTTGGCAAGGTTCATGACATGGCACCTCCCGCCACGGGTAACCCCGAAAAAGTTTCGATTATCCAGAAGGTTATGCTATCTTATTTCAAAATTCAATTACCAGTTGAATGCCAATTAATTAATTGGTATAAGAATTAGACTATTTAAAATATTGTGTCAACAGCAATGCATAACATTTTCAGCATTCAAAAAAACCTGGAACCATCAGGGGCAGGAGTTCGGAAGGATCTGTGCTCCGCTTTAAAAAACTGACACGCGAACGCATTTCCACTTCGGGGGCCTAATGGATAACTTCAAGCCGATCAAACAGTCGAGAATCTCGGAGCAAGTCGCTGAACAGCTCAAGCAGTCGATTGTGTTGGGCAGGTTCAAGCCGGGGGACAAGCTGCCCGGTGATCGGGAGCTTGCGGAACAATTCCAGGTAAGCCGCGTCATGATACGAGAGGCACTGCGTTCCCTCGAAAACGCCGGTTTCATCATCGCACGACCCGGCATTACGGGAGGAACCTTTGTCACCGATCTCACTTTCGAACACCTGGGGGATGCCTTTCTTGACCTGTTTCTCGCAGACAAGATATCGATCCCCGAGCTGGTGCAAGTGCGACTCCTGGTAGAACCCGAAGTCGCACGACTGGCTGCCCGAAACATCACGCCGGGCTTTGCCGCTCATTTGCAGGAGTCCCTGAGAACTGAAGAGCTCCCTCTCGCCTCCCTTGCCGAAGATCTCGACAGAAAAACGGCGATCCATTTCATTCTCGCCGAAATGTGCGCAAACCGGATTTTTGAGGCCCTTGTCCGGTCCCTCATGGCCCTCACCCGGAAGGTGGTGGAGGCCGTCAATCCCGATCCGCAATGGATGCACCCGGCCGGAATGCATCACCCCGTCGTGGAGGCCGTCCTTGCGGGGGATGAAGAACGGGCTGCCGCCAGTATGCGCAGGCACTCCCTCGAGTTCGGTGAAAATCTCATGACCATGGAACGGGAGTACCGCCAGAAGCGGGCCCCCCTCTACGTTACCTCGTAAACGGTGATGAGGACCTCGTTCGCTCTCCTCTCTCCGACCCCGACCGCAACGGTTTTGTTCAACCAGCTGTACTTCCCGGTGCCTGTTTCAAATTTCGGGGTCGTTCTGAAATAATACTCTACCGGATCCACCGGCTCCCCTGCCATGAGTCTTTCCATGACCTCCTGCGGGCCATGCCGCAATCCCCAGTTCACAATGGAGATGAGGGCGCCGTCATCCGTTTTCAAGGTGTAGCGTGCTTCCAATTCCGTAACCCCGTCGCTTCGCACGAACTGCCAATCCGCGCCGCCGGTCAAGACGGTTCCGGACATCTGGGGGCCAAAGAAAGAACCACCCGTGATATGGATGATTCTTCTTTGGCCGTATGGCGATCGGCCCACTTGTAAAGGGCTCTGTATCTCGATCCTGGAAGCGTATAGAAAACGGAGCTCAGGGGTCACCGAGACCCGTGGAATTTTTTCATCTTCCATGATCACATTCTCCGATCACTTGTACTTCTTAACCTCCTCCCGGATGAAGTTGACATAATCTCCTCCGGGCAGTCCTTTTGGCTCCACCGCCTTGATGTAGTCTTCAAAAACAGGTTCCACCGCTGAAGCCCACCTTGCGCTTTCCTGGTCGCTCAGTTTGATGGTCTGGTTGCCGAGACTTTCGCTGAATTCCCTGCCCTCCCTGTCGCTCTCATCCCAGGCTTCCCCCGTTTTCTTTATCCACTCCTTGCTGACCTCTTCGAAAACGGCCTGTACGTCCTTTGGCAGGGATTCCCATTTTTTCAAATTCATGGCGACGAAAAATCCCTGGGTGTAACCCACACTGTACGAGTCGATCGTATACTTAATCACTTCGGCCTGCTTCCATCCCTTCAAAACCTCCACGGGCGACCAGGTGGCTTCTGCAACCCCTTTCTGCAGCGCTTCATACACGCCGCCCTGAGGCAAGGAAACCGGCACGGCTCCTAGCGCCTTTGACACAAGGGCGCTTGTTCCTGTGGAGCGGATTTTCAACCCTCTCAGGTCCTCCATTTTTTCGACCGGTTTCTTGCTGTGAAGGAGGCCGGGACCGTGAGCGAAAAGATAGAGGATTTTCACCTGTTCGAAGTCCTTCAAATCGAACTTTTTGTAAAAGTCATTGATGATCGCGCTCGCAGCCACGCCGGTAGGATATCCGGCGGGCAGATCGATGGCCTCGATCGAAGGAAATCGGCCTTGGGTGTAGGCAGACACCGACATTCCTACGTCGGCAATTCCTCTCACGACTCCGTCATAAATCTCCGGCCCTTTCAGAA
>JAWOJI010000266.1:0-4770 GCA_046481735.1 Desulfatiglandales bacterium
CTCACATCGGCCCTGTAATCCCTGCGATGGGGTACAGCCGGCACCAGATCAGCGATCTGGAACAAACAATCAATCAGGCCGACTGCGACCTTGTCCTTTTCGCCACACCGATTCACCTCACCCGCATCATGTCGATCAGCAAGCCTACCTTGCGGGTCCTCTATGAATACCGGGATCACGGAATGCCGGGCCTGGAAGAGGTGCTGTCCAAGCGATTGAAAAAGATCGGCCGTTTATGATAAAGACTGAAATCAAGAAAGCCGGAAGGATCTTCACCGTGTATGGGAGCGACATTTGCCTGCAAAGGGAGGTGGCCGGCAGCCTCACGAAGTACCGAAGAGCCCTTTCCGTGACCCAGGAGCGGATGTTTCGGGCCGGCGTGATTCGAGCTTGCACGATATGTGCCGCAGGGACAGGGGGAAGCTGCTGTTTCCAGGGTGTCGAGGAGTGGTATGACGAAGTGCTCCTCCTGATCAATCTCCTGTTCGGCGTCGAACTGCCCGAGCGGCGTGAAATTCCTGAAGGCTGTTTCTTCGTGGGGGAAAAAGGGTGCAGACTCCTTGCGCGACACGCCTTCTGCGTCAACTATCTCTGCCCTGTCTTGATCCGATCTCTTGAGAGGAAAGAAAAGAGAGAGCTCGCGACTGTCTCGGGGGAAGAGATCCTTGCCGGATGGGAACTGGAAAAAAAGCTGCGGCCGTGGCTGAAAAAAGTGCAGGAGATATAGGTCAATGAAAAGCAACATGGATCCTCGAATGCACTCGGCAGAGCACATCCTGAACCAGACCATGATACGCATGTTTCAGACGGGACGGTGTTTCACCGCCCACATTGAAAAGAAGAAGTCCAAATGCGACTACCGCTTCGATCGCCCCCTTACCGAGGAGGAGACCCGGCGCCTTGAGGCCGAGGTGAACAGAATCATCCATTTGGATCTGCCTGTACATGAGGAATTCATGAGCAGGGAAGAGTCGGAAAAGCGATTCAATCTCGATCGACTTCCTGATGAGGCGGGCGATATGGTCAGGATTGTGACAATCGGCGACTATGACGCGTGCCCCTGCATCGGCCCCCATGTGGGTTCCACTTCTGAAATCGGCGGATTTCTGATCGGGTCCGTCGGGTTTGAGGAAGGGGTTTTGAGGATACGTTTCAAACTGTCGGCCAAGCCATGAAACCCGCATCCTGAATCCGGAAGAAGCCAAGAGGTGAGTGCCATGTACGATTTTCTTCTATCGGAAGAGGAAAAGGGACTGAAAGCCGAAGCGAGAAGATTCGCCAAGGATGACATCCCGAGCTCGCTGATCCGCAAGATGGACGGGGAACAGATCCGCTATCCCAGGGAATTCCTGGCAAAGGCCGCATCCCGAAGACTGCTTGGCCCCAGATTCGACGCCGAATGGGGAGGAAGAGGCGCGAAGTGGACCGGAGAGGTTGCGGCCCTCGAAGAGATCGGGGTCCTTGGATCGAGTCTTTCCTGCCTGTACGCCCTGGTGAGCATCGTTGGAGAGGCGATTCATTTCTTCGGCACCGAAGAACAGAAAAAAAACTACTTGAAGCCCACCCTGGAAGGGAAGCTCTGCTGTGCCGAAGCTCTCACCGAGCCGAGAGGCGGTTCTGATTTTTTCGGCGCCACGACTGTAGCCCGGAGAGAAAGCGACTTTTATGTCCTCAACGGCCAGAAGCGCTTTGTGGTCGGAGCCGAAGGCGCCGATTACTTCATCGTCTATGCCAAAACCGCCCCCGAGGCCCCAGCTCATCAATCCATTTCGGCCTTTATTGTGGACCGCGATTCCGGGGTCGAGGTCAGACACGTCTATGGACTCCTCGGATCGAGAGGAGGCGGCACAGGTCGCCTTTACTTCAAGGATGTGAAGGTGCCCGCCAATCATCTGGTGGGGCCGGAACACGGGGGCTTTTTGGTTTTCAACCGCATGATGGTTCCTGAGAGGTTGACCACGGCAGCCGCCAGCCTGGGCATGGCGCGGTGTTCCCTGGAGGTTGCGGCCCGCTACGCCAATCGGAGAAAAGCGTTCGGAGATCCGATTCGAAAATATCAGGCAGTTAGCTTCAAGATCGCCGATTGCATAACCCGCCTTGATGCCGCCAGAAGTCTTGTCTTTGTTACGGCTCGCCGGGTTGACGAGGGGCTGGACTCAAGAAGGATGGTTTCAGAGGCAAAGAAAACCGCCACAGAAATGCTCTGGTCGGTCGTGAATGACAGCATGCAAATCATGGGAGGCATCGGCTACACCAATGTGTACCCTGTTGAAAGATTTCTCAGGGATGCCAGACTGCAAATGATCTGGACAGGGACCAATGAGATCATGTCACTCCTCATTCAGCACGAATTCTACAGGGAACTCCTTGGGAAAAGTGAAGATGCGAGAAACGTCGAAATGGATGCCATGGACGAAGAGGGAGAAGAGGAAAAAGTCTACGAATAGAACTTGACTTGTTCTGCTTCCTCGCTATCCTGCGGGGTGTAGTCGAAAATATCAGCAAGTTCCTGATTACGGGAGAGCCGGTGTTTCTGATTTCATCCAGGAGAGGAGGGAAAAACCATGAGAGTGCTTCCGAAACATATTCTTTGCGCTACGGATTTCTCGGATTTTTCGAATCACGCTATCCCTTACGGCATCGCTCTGGCAAGGGAGTTCAAGGCCAAGCTTTTTCTGTGTCATGTCATCGACCTTTCCTCTGCGGCGATTTATGGCGAAGCGGTCCTTGCCCTGGAAGAGCAGCAAAAGAGAATGACAAAGCACGCTCATGAGGAAATGGAAAGGTTGATGAGCAAAGAATCGATCGCCTGGGAACCTTTGATTACAGTGGGGAATGCAGCCCACGAAATCGCTCGCCTCGCGGCGGAGAGGAGGATCGACATCACCATCACCGCCAGCCACGGAAGAGCGGGACTCAAACGTCTCATCCTGGGATCCGTGACCGAACGACTGATGAGGACCCTCCCCTGCCCCCTCTTGGTCGTTCGCAGCCCCGAGCGGGGATTCGTCACCCCGGCAGATCAGGCGATCACTCTGAGAAGAATCCTTGTGGGGTGTGATTTCTCCCGGAATTCAAGCCTGGCTTTCGAGTATGGACTCAGCCTCGCCCAGGAATTCCAGGCAGACCTTCATCTTGTCCACGTCATGCAACCACCCCATTACGACTATCTGAGAAAGCCGGGGGAACAGAAACAGGGACCGCAAAGGGAGCTGGGAGCCGAGCTCAAGAATCGGCTGGCCCGTATGGTGCCTGAAGAGGCACAGACCTGGTGCAAACCCGTAACAGTGCTCTTGGCCGGCCAGCCCCACGAGGAAATCACCAAGTATGCGTTGCTCAATGACATTGACCTGGTTGTGCTTGGTGTTCGTGGATACGGCCTTGTGGAGTCCCTCTTCGTAGGCTCCACAACGGACCGCGTCATGCGCCGGGCTTCCTGCCCTGTCCTATCGGTCCAACCTGCAATCGACATATGAGGCGGCGTGACAGTTTAGATTTTGAAAATCTCGTGAGCATCAGGCTTGATTTTTAATCAGCAATGGTGTTTTTATCAGAACTTGCACATCTATTAGGGCATTACTCTTTTAAGCTGCCCTTTCAACTGACTTCCTCGACACACGGAGACTCTATGAAATTTGCCGAACTTCAAATTGCACGAGCAGCCAAGACGGATTCGCCGGCTCTAGCTTCCCTTTTCCAAAATCTCAGAAAAACAAAGTGGGCCGGCGCCAGATTGCTTTTTATCGGGTGCACGGCTTTCGGCGTCACCACCGGAGTCGGGCTTTATCTTCTGGCGCCCCTTTTCAGCTACTGGTTTTTTGGGAGCCTGCGTTTCTGGAAATATGCGGGCATGGGACCGCGGCTCATAGGCTATGCCTATACCATGGCCTACCGCTACGTGAAGGGTGAGTTCTCCCCTGCCGTTTCTCTCACCGCCCCTCCCATGAGCAAGCCCGACCTGCGCCTTGTGCGGATCAATCCTGTTTGGAAGAACGGGGATTCCTGCGCGGATTGCGGCCAGTGCTGCAGAAAAATCTCCTGCCCTCTTCATGAAACAGCCAGAGGGCATTGCCTGGGGTACGATTCCTTTTACTGGCGGTATTTCAACTGCGGGCGCTATCCTGCCAACCAAAAAGAGATCGACTGGTATGAATGTCCGAAATGGATCATGAGGCCTTAAGGGTTTTCAGCACCGAGTGAATCAAAAAAGGGGGTTCCGATGCGAGTGAAAAGAATCGAAATTTCGGCAGCGTTGTTCCTGACCATCCTGCTTTTCGGCTTGGCTTCACCCTGTTGGGCAGGCAGATCTTCCGCAACCCTGGAGGTTCCCTCCTCCGCTCAAAAGGGGGCTGAAATCACCATCAGGGTCAATGTTGCTCATAACGGAAACAGCAGGTTTCACCATACCGAGTGGGTATCTCTGAAGGTAAACGGCCAAGAAGTACAGCGCTGGGAATACGGCGGCTCCAATACGCCCGAGAGTGAGAAGTTCACCAGGGAAGTCAAAATCGTCGTGAACGAAGCGCTTGAGATTGTCGCCGAATCCTCCTGCAACCTGCACGGCAGTGCGGGGACCGACAAGGCCGACGTGGCAATGGAGTAAGCACCGTTAAACCAGTTCTCAGGCCATAACCGGGACCTTGGGAGGACGATACACTCGGGACTCGAACAGTTTCCTGTGGTGGGTGAACTCCTTGGGAAGGCGGTCGAAAAACAGATCGAAAAAATCCTCCTGTTCCCTCACCTCTTTGCTTCCCGCCTCCCTTTCCA
>JAWOJI010000359.1:0-2666 GCA_046481735.1 Desulfatiglandales bacterium
GGATGATGTTCATCCAATTTAGCGGCCTAAGACGTTGCCATCTTGTTATTAATGTCGGGGCCTTAATCCTGGGCCATTTGAATCCCGCCTCCCACTGACGCGGATTTGAGCCTCAAGGGCCCTCCTACCATTTCCATTTTAAGGACGTTCTTCATGGTGTCGAAGATGCGTCCCGGCGCTTCGCCGCTCCATCCAAAGGCGCCGAAAGATCCCCCCACCTTTCCTTCCAGCCCGGTCTTCTCGGCCAGAAAGAGCATTGTTTTCATCCCCTGCATCATCTCCCCGTGGTAGGTCGCAGACCCGAAAACGTAAGCGTCATACCCTTGCAGATCTTCCACCTTCTTTACACCGGTGACGTTAACCACCGTTGCCTCTGATCCGCTCACGCGGATGCCTTCGGCAATCAGGTCGGCAATCTTCTGGGTAGCGCCGGTCCTTGACGCATAGACAACCAATGCCTTTGCCATTACAACCTCCTAGCAGCCTGTCGGACTTGCGCGGGCGGCTCTGGCGCGAGTCCGGCTGAGTCATTACCGGTGGATGGAGAAACGGCCTAAAAAAATGACATCGGGGTGATTTTTTCCTTGCTTTTCCCTTTGCGGTTCGATATAATTTAAGAATAAAGTCAATATGTTAAATCAAACATCATCGAAATTCGTAAGGGGTCTAAATTACTATGGAGCCACGGTTTAAAGATTGTGATCGAGATACACTTTTTCTCATGCCGCCATCCGTGGATGACTGGGTGCCTGAAAATCACCTCGCCCGGTTTGTGGTAGACATCGTCAGCCGACTCGACCTGTCCACAATAAAAAACGGCTATGCGGGAAGAGGTTCGGATGCGTATCCTCCGAGCATGATGGTAGCGTTGCTTTTTTATGCCTACGCAACAGGGGTGTTTTCCAGCAGAAAGATTGAACGGGCGACCTACGATTCTGTTGCCTTCAGGTATATTGCTGTGAACACACACCCGGATCATGACACCATCGCTTCTTTCCGCAAGCGATTTCTCAAAGAACTGAAGGCATTGTTCGTTCAGATTCTGCTGATTGCCCATGAAATGGGGGTCTTGAAACTGGGCAGCGTGAGCCTGGACGGCACCAAGATCAAAGCCAATGCCTCGAAACATCATGCCTTGAGTTGGGGCTATGCCCACAAGTTGGAAAAGCAGCTGAAGGACGAAATCAAAGAACTGCTGCGCAAAGCGAAGCAAGCCGACAAAGAAGATCTGCCCGAAGGCATGAACATTCCCGAGGAACTGGCGCGTCGGGAATCGCGGCTCGAAGCCATTACCGCAGCCAAGACCCTGATAGAGCAGCGTGCGGCCGAACGTTTCGCCAAAGAGCAGCAAGCGTATGAGGAAAAGCTTGCCGCGCGCGAAGCTAAAGAGAAAGAGACCGGGAAGAAACCCAAAGGCCGTTCGCCCATACCCCCTGAACCGGGACCCAAAAACAAAGACCAGGTCAACCTCACCGACAGGGACTCACGGATCATGCCCTCGCAGGGAGGGGGCTTCGAGCAAGCCTACAACGGCCAGGCGGCAGTGGACGTCGAGACCATGCTTATTGTGGAGAACCACATTACCCAGCAAAGCAACGACAAACTGGAGGTCACCCCTGCTGTGGAAAACCTTTCCTCCCTTCCGGACAAGCTTGGCACGGTTGACAAGCTGTTGGCCGATGCCGGTTACTTCAGCACTGACAATGTAGAGGAATGCGAGAGCAATCATATGGTCCCCTACATTGCCGCCGAGAGGCAACGGCACAATGAGCTGCTCCAAAACAGGTTCACTGAGCCCGATCCCCTGACTGGCCCCGCGGATCCGGTAACAGAGATGAAACACCGGTTGAAAACACTTGCGGGTAAGGCGGTATATGCTAAGAGAAAATGCACGGTCGAACCGGTTTTCGGCATCATCAAGGCAGCCATGGGCTTCCGTCAGTTCCTTCTGCGGGGCCTCGATCGGGTTGCAGGAGAATGGGATCTGGTCTGCATTGCGTACAACATCAAGAGGATGTATGCCTTAAGTTCACCATAATATCAAAGAGCAAAAAATATTAGGCGATAATACGGGAAAGATTATGGCCTCAATCAAGCGCCATAGGCCAATAGCCGGGGCTAAGAGCTTTTGGGTGTGACAACCCAATCGCTGAAACGGCCAGACACAGAGAGACGAGTCCAGCGTCAACCCCAAATTAGGACTCTAAGGCCGACAGACTGCTAGACCCTGTGGTAAACTGACCTTGTAATCGCCTCATAGCTGACTTGCATATTCTGGATGTATCTGCATCCTGCTCATATCAGGTTTTCCGGTAAACATATTGCATTTTGGCACGGATAAGATCGGGAACAAATGGAAACGTCATGGGCGCATGCATCCATCGTGGCAGCAAGCAAATAGGCGGTAGTTGCGTCGAGGTTGAAAGTGGAGGGCAACGACTGCTCATTGATTTTGGCCTACCATTGGATGCTGAAGAGAACCACGGGCAATATGTCCCCTCGATTTTTGGATTGGATGGGAGCGATCCATCTCTTTTGGGTACCCTGATCTCCCACCCTCACCTTGACCATTTCGGGTTACTCGCCCACATCTCGCAGAAAATTCCGGTCGGCATGTGCGTCGCTGCTCGTCGAAAACTTGAAGCGGCAGTTCCTTTCCTTCCGGG
>JAWOJI010000384.1:0-3380 GCA_046481735.1 Desulfatiglandales bacterium
CCCGGACCTACGAGGTATAAAGCAACCTGCACGCGGTGCGGTCAGGTGGTGCGGGACAGGCGGGAGGTGGACAGGAACGGTGAGATCCTCTGCAAGCCTTGCGCAGACGGGGCCTACTTCTCCCAGGCAAAAGAGATCACCTGGCTCGGGATGAACTGGTCTCCCCAAAAGGACGTTGCCGCGAAAGAGGAACCGCCGAAACGACACCATGTTTATCTCCATTGAGCACGGGAGGCAAAGTCATGCTGAAGAAGATTGAGCTGAAGGAGGCTCTTGGACTGCAGCTGGCCCATGACATCACGGAGATTCGGCCCAATGAGTTCAAGGGGCTGGCTTTTCACAAAGGCCACACGGTTTGCGACGGAGACATCTGCCATTTGCAGAAGGTGGGCAAGAATCACGTGTATGTCATGGATCTCGAAAAAGACGAAATCCACGAGAATGAGGCGGCGGCCCTCCTTGCGGGTTCTCTTGCAGGCGACGGAGTGGTCTGGAAAAACGAGCCCAAGGAGGGAAAGATCGGTCTCCTGGCAGGAAGGGACGGGATTCTCAGCGTGGATACAGCCGCCCTTGCCGCCTTTAACATGGTGGATGAAGTCATGTGCGCAACCCTTCACAACAGCACCCTGGTCAGGGAAGGGGATCTCGTGGCGGCCACGCGGGCGATTCCCCTTGTGATGAAGCGGGCGTCCATCGAACGGGCCGCGGCGATCGCCGGGCAAAACGGCCATGTCCTTTCCGTGAGACCTTTGCGAGAGGCTCGGGCCGGGTTCGTGATTACAGGGAACGAAGTGTATAACGGACTCATTGAGGACCGCTTTGTCCCCATCCTAACGCAAAAAGTCGAAGCCCTGGGTTCCAAGGTCTCGGCTGTGGACTTCGCTCCGGACGATGCTGAAATTATCGCAGCATTGATCCGGTCCCAACTGAACAAAGGGTGTGACCTTCTCTTTCTGACCGGAGGCATGAGTGTGGATCCAGACGACGTGACCCGGCACGGCATCCGTCTTATCGGGGCTTCCGAGGTTCACTATGGCTCCGCCGTGCTCCCGGGCGCCATGTTTCTGGTTGCCTATGTGGAAGAGATCCCGCTCCTGGGGGTCCCGGGCTGCGGGCTTTATCACCGCGCAACAGTGCTGGATCTCGTGCTTCCCCGGATCCTTGCAGGGGAGCGCATAGGGAAGAAGGATCTCGCTTTCATGGGCCACGGCGGCTTGTGCCGGGATTGTCCGGAGTGCAGCTTCCCCCATTGCCCATTCGGGAAGGGCGGCTAGGTTCACCAGGGAAGCATCACCTCACTTCTTTGAGGGTTCCTTTTCCGCACATTCGACACATCGGCCGAATTCATCCACGCATTTTTTGCAATGGATTCGACGGCAGACGCGACATTCGGTCATGACATCGCTTACATCACCCGTGTGGCATTTGCTGCATGCGGCACACACGAATTGTACCTCTTGAGAATCCGACATTTTCATCCCTCCTGATCTTGTTTTTGAAGTCGCTCCTCGTCCCGAGCCGCCGCCCGGTTTATCTCAGGGAGTCTGACTGTAAATCTCGTGCCTTTGTTGTACTCGGAGGAGACCTCGATCAATCCTTTATGTTCGTCGATGGTTTTCTTGGTCATCATTAGACCAAGACCTGTGCCTTTTGAGCCTTTTGTGCTGAAAAAAAGCTTGAAGACCTTGCTCTTGGTCTCTTCATCCATGCCGACCCCATTGTCAACAACTTCATACTGGACGGCCCAACCTTCCGGCTTCAGGGACCGAATAAGGATTTTTCCCTTCTTGTCCGGTGGGTTAAGATCTGAGCAAGCTTCGATCGCATTGGTGACCAAATTGAGGAGGCACCGGTGGATCCCTTCAGGATCAAACCATGCATCAGGAATATCTTCTGCCGGCTCGCACCCAAGCTCAATCCCATTCTCATCGGCCCTGGAACGCATGAGGTCAAAAACCTCCCGGGCCGGTGAATTGGGATCGCACAACCGGTAGGCCGGCTGCCGCTCTTTAGCATAGCTCAGGAGATCCCGGACTATTTTTTCAATCCTGCCGATATTGCGCTTGATCATTTCCCATCCCTGGGACCGATAAGCCGGATCATCAAGCTGAATGCCGGTTTCAACCACGTACGCTCCCCCGGTCAGACCGGAGGTCACATTCTTGATCGCATGAGCCAGTCCGGCAACGGTTTGCCCCACTGCTGCGAGTCTCTCCGCTTCCACGAGTTTTCTGGACTTTTCTTCGACCAGCTTTTCGAGATTTTCCGTGTAGTTCCGGATCGCCGTCTTCATCGCCTTTATTTTGGGCAACCGGAAACGTGAGTTTAAACGTGGTTCCCCCGTCTTCTTCGCCTTCCACGTGAATGTCCCCGTCGTAGTCCTTCACAATGCCGTACACGATAGAGAGGCCCAATCCCATTCCTTTTCCCGCATCTTTGGTCGTAAAAAAAGGCTCAAAGATCTTGTCTCTGGCATCATCGGGGATGCCGATCCCCGTGTCCGAGACGGTGACGGCGATTCGGCCATCCTCGCGGAAAGAGCGAATTTTGATGATTCGTTCGTCCGAACCCGGCCCCGCCTTCTGCTTTTGAGATATCGCATCCCTTGCGTTGCTCACGAGGTTGAAAAAGACTTGCTCCAGGCGATTGTTGTGGGCAAGAATGGGCGGAAGCTCCTCTCCGAGATCGAGCTGGACCTTGATGTTTTCAAGGCTGAGCTGGCGGCCTATGATGGCGAACACGCTCTGAATAGGCTTGTTGATCCCCACCTGTTCCTTCACAAATTCGGTCTTCCTCCCGAACTCCCTGAGGCGGTTGATGATCTCTGCAGCTCTGCTGACCTGATGAATCGCCTCGTGGACGATCTGATGAAGATCTTCTCTTTGAATCTCCCGGTTTTCATCGATCATCTTCTTTAGGAATGCGTTTCCAAGGTTGATGGCATTCAACGGCTGGTTCAATTCGTGTGCTATGCCGGCGGACATCTCCCCAAGGCTCGTCATCTTACAGGCCTGGATCAACTGGGCGTCTTTTTCCATCATCTCCGTGATATCCGTTGTCACGATGATGATCGCTTCCTTTTCCCCATAGGATACGGGACAGCTGTGCACATTGACGTAGAAGGGTTTCTTCCCTTTCTTGTGGTGGCGGACCTTCTGAATGGATGCATACCCCTTCTGGAAAGTAGCCTCCCCAGGATCTGTCTCAGCCTCGAGTGCCAACTCAAAAGGGCCAAGGGTTGCAAATGGTTTGCCGATCAGTTCAACTTTAGAGTATTCATAAGCCGTCTGAGTGCTTTGATTGGCATCCATGATCTCAAAGGTTTTCTTGTCGACCACAAAGACAGGATTCGGTCCGCTGTCAAAAAGGGAGCGGTATTT
>JAWOJI010000471.1:0-4288 GCA_046481735.1 Desulfatiglandales bacterium
TCTCGAAAAGGGGCACCCATCGCGAACTTTTGAAGTTGGGTATTAGCACTGATTTCAATCAGTGATAAGAAGTTTGATTCAATTTCCAGGGCTCGCTCTCAAACACTAAAGCCTTTCTCCTCAAGAGTTCCTGATGGGCATCATTCTCCGGGCTGTCCAGGAAGCTCAGTTTCCCTCGGAACTTTTCTGTGACCTCGAGTTGGCCGTCTTTACCCTCTTGGAGCAGGACTTGTTCAGCAGTTTGTTATTCATTAAAACTGAAGATAACGGATGGTAATTGTCATACTTTAGAGAGGTAGAAGACCATGAGGCATCGAAGCGTCACACCTTCCTGAACTGGGCTATCTGGCGTGAGATCGCCGCAAGGTTACCTTTTTCATCCCACACTTCACCGTCAGCCTCAAGGAGTCCGCAGGTTATGAAGCGGGTCCTGAGGCTGCATTTGAGTCGATCTGTTTGTGGCAAATTTCTGACGTTTACGGAAAGCTCTATGGTCGGAACCCATGCGGTCAAGCCCTGTGTGGCCAAGGCAGCGGGCGGCATGGCATCGATGATCAGAAAAAGTGAGAGGAGATCTACGGGACGGCCGTCACGAAACCTGAAATAGCCCATATTCTGCGATACATCAGTCAGCTCCCCTGTCAGCCAGCCTGCGCATGTCGGGTCGAGCCTGAGATCGAGGTTTTGAAAAAGGGTGTACTTTGGCATGGGAGGGATTTCTACACATTCTCCGATAGGGGCAAGCTCCGGGTCCTTTGCTTCATAACGCTTAACGGTGCACTCATTATTTTCTGAAACGAATGTGCCGAGAGCCCTGATCTTTTCCTCCCCTTCCTGTGAGAGACGTGCCTCAAAACGGGTGAATTGCCGTGAACGGGCGATTTCTGAAATGTGAATCTCCACGTCACCGGGAGCACACCGAGAAAGATAATTTGCGGTGACCGTGGGGGTCTCCTTCTTATCGCTTTTCCGCAGCATCGCGCCGGCGATCATCGCCATTAGATATCCACCGTTGGGGTTGCCGTTTACCGACCAGTTATCCGAGACAGCACCGGTAAAGCGGGAATTTCCTAAGTCATCAAGCAGTATGTCCGTATCAAAAAAAGACATGACCTTTCCCTTCTGGACAGCAGGGCGGCATAGTTCTCGATTCCGAGCCAATTTGGATACCACAGATAGCGCACTTCACTATTTCATAATCAGTCAAATCAGAATCAAGGCCTCCTCCCGAAACTTGAGATTTACTGTGCAATGGAAAAACGAGCTCTCAGCCCACCATATCCTTCACCTTCTTTAAGGGCCGGATCTTGACAACATTGCGGGCGGGTCTGGCCTTGAACATCGTTTCCTCTCCGGTAAACGGGTTGATTCCCTTGCGGGCCTTGGTTGCCGGCTTGCGCTTCACTTCGATCTTCATGAGTCCCGGCAATGCGAATTGCCCGACAGCCCCTTTCTTGATATGCCGATCTATCAGGGTGGTCAGTTCATCGAAGACGGAAGAGACCTGCTTCCTGCTCAACCCGGTGTTCCCGGCGATTTCATCCAGGATGGCTGATTTGGTCATTGCTGTTTTGGCCGTAGGGTTCTCCTTCTTGGTCGATCCTTTCTTAACCGCTTTTTTCGCTGATTTTGGTGCTGCCATGAATGCCTCCTTTGAGATGAGATATTTTCAATCCGACCGCTTGGCTGTTGTGGATACCTTGGAAAAGTTCAACCCGCTATACATAGGTGTCGGGGCGGCTGTCAACGGTTTTATTCTCCGAAAAGAGCGTTTTCAGGTATTTCTTTCGTCGAGAGGATGATAAAGAAATCAGGAGGATGAGATTGAAGGCAGTATTCGGTGTGGACTTTGGAGGTCCGGAGAGGTAGGACTTGGATGTGGTGGTTTGAGAAGGTGGAATTGAACCTAAATTGATACTCAACTTTGACGGCTCTTATGAAGTCGTCAAAAAGAGGTCACTCTTCGCAGGGAATTTTGTTTACCAAGTTTCGACTGACATTGCGCTCAGGCATCGGGCAGGGATGGAGGGCCTTTCTGTGGATACTCAAAATCTTAGTGCCCATCTCTTTTGTTACGGCACTTCTGGAATTTAGTGGCTGGACCTACATTCTGGTAGGCTGGCTCAAACCTGCCATGGGATGGTTAAGCTTGCCCCCAGAAGCTGCCCTGCCTATCATCACAGGCCTGCTGATCGGGATTTATGGAGGGATCGGGGTCATGGCCACGTTGCCTCTCACGGCAGATCAGATGACCCTGATCGCCATTTTCCTTCTTATTGCCCACAACCTCATACAGGAAGGCATCATCCAAGGCAACTCGGGCATTCACATCGTCAAAATCACCCTGGCCCGCCTATTGGTTGCGGTAGCTGCCGTGATAGCGGTAGCCCAATTCCTGGCATCGGATACAGCTGTAGCCCTTTCAGCCGCAACACCAGGGCCTGTCACATTTGGATTGGTCCAGACGCTGAAGAACTGGTCAGTGGATACAGTGAACCTTTGCTTGAAGATGCTGGTCATCATCATGATTGTCATGGTGGTGATGGAAGGAATAAAAACGTTTCGGCTGACAGATCGAGTTTTGGAAGGCCTTGGGCCTGTGCTAAAGATCATGGGACTCGAAAAAAAGGTTGGGCTCTTATGGATGACGGGCGCGTTTTTCGGAATTGCCTACGGCGGGGCAATAATTGTGCAGGAGGCCCGCCGGGAAAGGTTTCCCAGGGAAGAAATCGAAAAGCTGCACCTTTCCATCGGGGTCAACCATTCCATTATTGAAGATCCGGCCCTTTTCCTTTCCTTCGGCCTCAGCCCTTTTTGGATGTGGGTTCCTCGCCTGGTCGCGGCGGTGATCATTGTTTACGCTGTCGGGCTTTGGCACAGGTCCGGAAGGCTCATGAAACGATTGAGATCCGTTTCAACAAATGAGTAAAGGGAAAGACCTTCAGGCGTGAATACCCCATTTCTCCGGCTGGAGCTCCACTCAGGGAGAGGTTTCCCAAAATTATGCCGTACACTCCCGAAGATCTCAGACCGAATTGAAATCAAGGAGCCAACGCGCCTCGTTATATCCACCCAGAAGCAGGTGATCAACGGAGGTAAAGCAGAGGGAACCTGCAAATTGAAATCACAAGCACATTGTGGTCTGAATTATGGACCAGAAAATGGGACATAAACTATTTTTCTTGCCCATTTTGCTTCTCATGACCTTAGCTCGGAAATGTGATTCCGACCTCCGCACCACATCAAAATCCAGGTTGATCCCAAAAGATCTGGAGCCCGCCTCTGAGAACGATCCACATGCTTCCCGATAAGTTCACCGATCCTAAAGTCCGACAATCCAAGCCAGGTGACAGGCGCTAAAACTTTGTTTACGGAGGCGACCTGTTTTCGCTGATGCAGCCCGGCGGTTCACAACCTGGCTACAGAAATGAATGGCGCTCCCGGTGAGACGGGACAATAAAGGAGACGCGAGGTGACCCAAATCTTCGGAGCCCTCTCCGGACAGCACCCGCTGTTCTACCTTGCCGTCTATGCGCCGGCAATCGCGGCGATCGTTGTTGTCCTCTTGAGGGAGGGACGTTCCGGCTTACGGCGGTTTCTCGCACGGCTTTTGATATGGCGATCTTCCATCGGCTGGTATGCGCTGATGTTTATCGGCATCCCGCTGGTATTCTACGCCGCTGCCGCTCTTGCAGCGCAGATTCTCTCCCATTTGGGCGAGCCTGATTCTGGGCATCATCTGGGGAATCCGGCATCTTCCTGCTTTTCTGCTAAGCGGCACGCCGCAGAGTGCCTGGGCATTCACTCCGTTCTTTGTCGACGCTGTGGCTATCAACGTCATCGTGACCCCGATGTTCAACCAGTCGTGCGGCAGCATCTTACTTCCGGCCTTGTTTCACTTCCAATTGATCAATCCGCTCCGGCCGGATGCACAACCTCACGACAACTACCTGTTTGTGGTGGTTTCTGTTTTGTATAGTCTTCTTCAACCGAAAAACCATGTTTACGAGGGAGAGTGCCGTCACCCAAGATGTTCCCAACGCTAAATCCAGGTGATCTTAGGGCTGGTTTCCGGAAATCTTATTTTTTTCTTGACAAGCATAACGCCGTTATTTATTTTTGTTTTCAGGAGGCGAGAAATGAACGGGGAAGAGGACAAGAGGCTCAAACTTCTGGAGAAGGCCCGGGATCATTTTCTTAAGCATGGCTACAGGGGGGCGAGCCTGAGAAACATCGCCCGGGACGCGGGTCTGACGACCGGGGCCCTGTATCACCATTTCCGGGGAAA
>JAWOJI010000041.1:0-5099 GCA_046481735.1 Desulfatiglandales bacterium
GATTTCGTGGCCGGCCATCGCTACTTCACGGAGTATGCGAAGACCCACTTCGAGAAGCAGCGCAGGTTGAACCTCGCAACCCTCAAGAGACAACTGAACCGGCTGAAGGAGGATTGTGAGGAGAAACCTTTGGGGAAGTGCACAAGGAAAGCGCCGGTCGAACAGGAAGGCGGGGAATAACCGTTATTCGATAGACATGAGGGTTGCCCGCAGATTTGCCTTCATCTCCTTGAGGCCCATTTTCTTCCTGATGTTTTTCCGGTGTGATTCGATGGTGCGGCTGGACACGTTCATCAGGTTCGCGATTTCTCCGGAGGTCTTGCCTTCCCGGATCAGCTCGGCAATATGAAGTTCCGTGGTCGTGAGATGGAGATACTTGACATGGAGATCCCTGGAAAACGATGAGGTGATGCCCCGGATGTTTGCATCGAGGACGTCCAGGTAAGTTTTCTGCTTTCCGTCCTCCACATTTTTCCTCAGCTTCTCGAGGTACGGGATCACGTGTTCGTTGACATTGAGAAGCACTCTTTCCTCCAGGTCGATTTTGTCCTGCTCCCTGGTCTTGAGCAGCACATGGAGGGCCGCATTCATCTCCTCGAGACGCCCCGCCTTGATGCCCAATTCCTTTTCTTTCGCCTGCAGAGCCGCCTCCGTCCTCTTGTGTTCCGTGATGTCCGAGAGAACGCCCTGCAACCCCTTGACTTCACCGCCGTCCCGAATCGGCTTGCTGAAGGTCCTCACCCAGCAGTACTCCCCCGATTTCTTCAGGATCCTGTATTCCGTGGGTCTCATTTGGCCGGAAAAAGCCTCGCCGAAACGACCGACAATTCTTTCAAAGTCATCCTTGAATATGAATTCACCGAAGTGGCGCCCCTCTATTTCCGAAGGGAGAAAGCCCGTGAGGCCCGTGATGGCGGGGCTCACGTACGTAATCAGTCCCTCCCGATCTATTGCATAGATGACTTCATTGATGTTTTCGACCAGTTGCCGATACTTCTCGTCACTTTGCTGCAGCGCCTCTTCCGCGACCTTCCTGTTATGGATGTCAATGGCGATTTCGAACCGGACCATCCGGCCGCCGCTCCACCGGATCGCCGTGTCTATGCACCGCCGCCACTTGTTAAGCTTCCTGTTCTTGAACTCCCAGATATGAGTCCTCCCCAGGTTCTTTCCGAATATCAGGGGATTCGTGCAGAAGTCGCAAGGCTCGTCAAGATCCTGCATCACTTTGTGGCATTTCTTTCCCACCACATCCTCTCCGAACAACTTCTTCATCGCGCTGTTCGCATAGAGCATTTCGTGGGAATCCGGATCCGCTACGTAGATCTTTTCATCAATAGCTTCGAAGATTGAAATGAGCTGATCGAGCGGCGCCTCAAGCATGTCACCGGCGCTCAGGCGCTCAACCACTCCGGCGACTGATGGGGCATCCCTATCCTTCCTCATGCGACGTCTTTCTCGGGACATAATGGGCTCCCTTTCGGGGCGATAATACAAAAACCTCCGCCTGGAAGAAATGCTTCATCCAAACAGAGGTTTCCTTTTTCCGCTCGTCCTCATGGCACCCTCTCACGGAAGATGCAATCTGACTGCTACATCGCCACCTCGTAAAAACCTTTTCCAAATTGTTTCCTAACGCAGGTCTAATCTCATGTCAACTTGAAATGCTTGCGAACCCCTGTTTCACCATCAAGGCATCATCTGCTGCGTTACCCTCATCCCTTGTCACTGCAGCGCACCAGCCTGTACGCCTCATTCCTCGGGATATCGGAAGCCTTGCATCTGATGCCTTTCTGGTGATCAGGAATCCTACCCGACCGTTTGATTCAATTCGATGAAGCCGGATTAGACGGTGAATTTAGGCGAACCACGATGGCTTGACAGGCTTCGCCATGTGTGAGAGGGTTATCTCGAAGAAGCCGTTTATTCGGATTCACACGCCGCGCTCCTGGATCACAAAAAACCGATTTCCCCCCTGGAACCCTAAACCAAGAAAGGAGGACCCGACCATGAAGTCGACCGCATGCGCCCTCCTCGCCGCCTCGTTTCTTCTCATCACAGCGCTTTCGCCGGCAGGCGCCCGGAAGGAGATCACCTTCTGGACCACGGAAGACGAGAAGGACCGTCTTGAGGTTCAAAACAACCTTGCCGAGGAATTCATGCAAAAGAGCGGCATCCGTGTTCGCGTGATCCCCGTAGCGGAGAATCTCCTTGCAGAGCGCGTCACGGCAGCCTTTGCCGCCAGGTCCCTGGCGGATGTCATCTTCCACCCCATCGATTTTACCGTCGGATGGAGCGAAGCGGGCATTCTGGACCCCCAGGCCGCAACCGAGGTCATTACATCTCTCGGAAAGGAGACCTTCTCCCAGGGGCCTCTCAAGCTTGTGCAGGTTACGGGCGGCTACGGTGCGGTGCCCGTCGACGGGTGGGGCCAGCTTCTTCTCTTTCGCAAGGATCTTTTCAAGGAAAACAACCTGGCCGCCCCCGATCACTGGGATCACATTCTCGCAGCGGCGAAAGCCCTCCACGATCCACCGCTCATGTGGGGGTTCGAGGCGGGAACAGACGGTGCCCATCACTACACCCAACAGGTTTTCGAGCACATCGCGCTGTCGAACAACGTGCACCTCACCACCAAGGAAGGCCGACTCAATCTGAACACACCGGAAATGATGGAAACCCTAGAATTCTACAAGGCCCTTGCCGGGTTTTCGCCGCCCGGAAACCTCTACTGGCTCCACACTCGGCTGGACTACCTGACAGGGAGAGCGGCCATGATTGTCTGGTCTCCCTTTATCCTGGACGAGCTCGCAGGTCTCAGAAAGGACCAGCCCGTCGTCCCCGACATGCTGCAAGGCGAGCCCGGATGGCTGGCAAGAAACACGGGATTCGTCACCGCCATCCAGGGGCCCGGGGGGACGGCGCAGTATGGCCAGACCAACTACTTCGGCATCTCCTGCGACGCGGACAAGGAAGAGGCCCGAGAGTGGGTGAAATTCCTTTTGACCGATGGGTATCTCAAGTGGCTCGGCATGGCCGCGGAAGGCAAGCTCCCGGTTCGCAAAGGAACGCCGGAAGCGCCCAATCGTTTTGTGGAAGGCTGGATGAATCTTGAAATCGGCGTCACGACCCGCGCAAAGATATCGGAGTTCTACGGTATGGATGTGGTCAACGCCCTCGTGGCCGGCGCGGACAGGTTCGATCGATGGGGGTTCGCGGAGGGCAAGGGGGTTCTGGTTTCCAAGCTTTACGGGACCAAGGTCATTCCCGAAATCCTCAAGCGCTTTCTTGACGGGGAGCTCACGGCGAAGCAGGCCGCAGAGATGATGGATCAAAGGGTAAAGGCGATGGAATGAAGGGGAAGGTGTAAGGTGTAAGGTGTAAGGTGCAAGGTGCAAGGTGCAGGGTTCAAGGTGCAAGGTGTAAGGTGCAAGGTGCAGGGTGCACGGTTTGTGTGGATGGGCACATCAAAACTCGAAATCCGAATATCGAAATACGAAATTCAAACACTCAATGTCCTAATGACAAAAACAACCCCTTCGCACAACGTTTCCTATTGTTTTGATCATTTGGATTTTGGTCATTAGATATTGTTTCGGATTTCGGATTTCGTGCTTCGCATTTAGTCCATTCCGCTTCATTCAGCAGTGTTGATCAGGGAGCAGAAAGATGGAACATGGACCAAAAATCCTGCTCGAAAAAGAAAGCCGCCTGGCTTTTTGGATGCTCCTGCCAACCTTTACCGTGGTCTTCGCGTTTGTTGTCTTTCCTGTCCTGTGGAACATCTGGCTAAGCTTCAAGCCCATCTCCCTCGCAGACCTCAGAGGACCTGCGCTGCTTCAGTTCAACCTGAGCGCCGACAACTTCAGAAAAGTTTTCACGGATCCTGATTTCACCGAGATTCTATCCACGACCCTGCTCTACACCTTCGGAGGCAGCGTTCTCTCCATCTTTCTCGGGTTGGCGGCAGCCCTTCTCGTGCACACGGAATTCAGAGGACGGGGCATGGTCCGAGGGCTTTTCATCTCCCCCTACATCGCCCCGGTGGTGGCCGTCACATTCACCTGGAGCTTCATTCTCGACCCTCAGCTCGGAGTCCTGAACTGGCTCGCTGTTGACAAAGGGCTCATTAGCCGGCCCATTGCATTCTTCTCTCAGCGATGGCTGGATATCGAGATCCTGGGAACGGTCTGGCGCCTTCCCCTTGCACTGGCTTCCGTTATCCTGTTCGAAGGCTGGCGCTACTTCCCTTTTGCCTTTCTCTTCGTCCTCGCGCGCCTTCAAAGCATTCCCGAGGAACTCTATCACGCGGCTTCGGTGGACGGCGCCACCCCTTTTCAGAGGTTCGTTCACATTACGCTGCCGCAGCTTGTGCCGGTTTTGAGCATTCTTTTTCTTTTCAGATTCATCTGGACCATCAACAAATTCGACGACATTTTTCTCCTCACCGGCGGCCAGGCCGGCACCAAGGTGCTGACCATCAAGGTCTACGATTATGCCTTCGGCCAATTCGACATCGGCGCCGGATCCGCGGTGGCCATGGTGCTCTTTTCGATCCTGCTGGTTTTCATGGTGTTCTATTTTAGGTGGATGATGAGGGAAGGGGAATGAAGGAGGTCCACGGCACACGGCGCAAGGCACACGGGGAGGGAAGAAGAAGACAGGAGACAGAAGACAGGAGAGAAAGAAGGAATGATGGAATAGTGGAATATTGAGAAGAAAGGAAGAATGGAATATTGGAGGGTTGGAATAATGGGGATAAGTGGAAAAACGGGGTTAGGAATATGAAGAGTTGGGGACGGGAAAGAATCGAAACCATCATTATCAAGGTCCTGAGGATCGTAGGGATCGTTTTTTTCGTGGTGATCGCGGCATTCCCCTTCTACTGGATGATCGTGTCTTCATTCAAACCCCTGGAAGAACTCCTGCTGAGCCCCTCGAACCTGGGGCTCGATCCGGCTCAAATCACCTTCAGCGCTTACCGGGAAGTGCTCTTCGAGCATGGGTTCATCCGGTACATCACCAATAGCGCCTATGTTTCCATCATCACGGTGCTTCTCTCCCTTACCCTGGCCACCATCGGAGGTTATGCGGTCACC
>JAWOJI010000125.1:0-9820 GCA_046481735.1 Desulfatiglandales bacterium
GCTTAAGGGCCTATACGTCCAAACGCATCGAGGAGATCGGGTCAGCGGATATTCTCGTCGGAATTCCATGCTTTAACAATGAGAAGACCATCGAGCACGTCATCCAGATGGTGACCCACGGCCTGGCAGCTCACTACCATGACAAGCGGTGCGTGATTGTTGTCGCAGACGGCGGTTCTACGGACGACACCCGGGAAGTGGCCAAGGAATTTCAGATCAAGCCGTGGCAGGAGAAGATCGTGTCCATTTACCGGGGACCGGGAGGCAAGGGAACCGCTTTGCGGTCCGTGTTCGAGTCGGCCAGCCGGCTCAAGATCAAGGCGCTGGCCGTGGTGGACTCGGACCTTCGGAGCATCACTCCGGATTGGGTCCAGCACTTGCTGGACCCCGTGCTGACCAAAGGCTACCAGTTCGTGTCTCCCGTTTACCTCCGTCACAAGTACGATGGAACCATCACCAACAACATCGTTTACAACCTGACCCGCGCCCTTTACGGCAAACGGATTCGGCAGCCCATCGGGGGCGACTTCGCCTTGTCCAGGGACCTGGCAGCGTTCTATGCGGAACAGGATGTGTGGGAAACGGATGTGGCCCGCTACGGCATAGACATCTGGATGACCACCAACGCGATCACCCAGGGGTTTCGCATCTGCCAGTCCAATCTGGGGGCCAAGATCCACGACGCCAAAGATCCGGGGCAGCACCTAGGCCCCATGTTTCGCCAGGTTCTGTGGACCATTTTCTCTCTCATGGAGCGCCACGAGAAGTACTGGAAGGGGATCCGCGGAAGCGAGGCGGTAGACCTGTTCGGACACCAGGGGTACGTCGAGCCCGAGCCGGTTCAGGTTGATCCGGGAGCCATGATCGAGCACTTCAAGATCGGGTATCAACAGTTTTCCTCTCTCTGGAAGGAGATCTTCTGCGAGGATTGTTTCGAGGAAATTGCCCGGTGCGCCGAGAAGGACCTCAAGTCGTTTTACCTGCCCACGGATGCGTGGGTCAAGATCCTCTATGAACTGGCTGCGACCTTTCATCAATGGCGGGTGAACCGGAACAAACTGATCGACCTTGTCACCCCCCTTTACTACGCCAGGGTGGCCTCTTTCATCCGCCAGAGCTGGGAGATGTCCTCCGCGGAGGCGGAAGATCTTGTGGAGGAACAAGCCCTGAAATTCGAGAGTCACAAGGAATACCTTGTTAAAGTTTGGGATGAGAGATCGATCCAGGCGGCAAGAACCTGAGAGAATGGAAATGACCAGGTGAGAGAGGAGGAACGCCATGAGCGAGTTCCACCAGGAGGGGGACATCACCACCATCCACGGGTTTTACGACATCTTCGATCGTGAAACCTATGTGAGGCAACTGGAAGACAAGCTGATGGAGTATGCAAAGCATCTCAACATCGGACTTCTTTTGCCGTCCCTGTACGGAGAAATCCACGTGCCCGGCGTCCTTGAGAACATCATCGATCAGATCAATCAGGTTGATTACCTTCGCTCCATTGTCGTGGCTCTTGGCGGCGCCAAAAAAAAGAAAGAATTTTTCGAAGCCAGGGACTACTTCTATCGGCTGAAGAAAGGAAACCGGGACGTCAAGGTCATCTGGGTGGAGGGCCCCAAAATCCAGAAGGTCTTCAAGAAACTCCAGGAGCGAAAAATCAATGTCGGGGTCCCGGGCAAAGGACAATCCGTGTGGATCAGCATGGGGTATTTGTTCGCCAAGGAAGTGTGCGACGTCATCGCCCTTCACGACTGCGACATCGTCACCTATGACCGCCTGCTCCTTGGTCGCCTTATCGAACCCACGGCTAACCCAAACAACGATTTCGAATTCTGCAAAGGCTACTACGCCCGCATTTCACCCAGTTCCATGGAAATGAAGGGAAGGACCACACGCCTCTTCATCACGCCCTTTGTGGAAACCCTCACCCGCATCATGCACCAGGCCAAGCATCATGAACTGGAGGAGTTCTTCCGCTACCATCGCAGCTTTCGATATCCCCTTGCCGGAGAGTTCAGTTTCCTCACCCGTCTTGGAAGGGCCTTGAACATTGCTTTTGACTGGGGACTCGAGGTGAGCACCCTCTCCGAGGTTCAGGAGCGGCTTATGCCCAAGAAAATCGCCCAGATCGATTTGTGCAAGAACTACGAGCACAAGCATCAGGGGCTATCTGAAAACAACCCCCAGAGAGGTCTTCATCGAATGATCATCGACATCACGAAGTTTTACCTTAACCACATCCGAGGCAATGGGATGACTGTAGATGATCCTTTCATCGACATGCTCCAGCGAACCTACTACACGTCGGCTCTGGGCTTTGTGAAGAGTTACAGCGACGATGCGGAGTCCAACGGCCTGGTCTACGACCGCCACCTGGAGGAGATGACTGTATCCTATTTCAGGGACTTCATCGGCACAGCCTGGGAACAGGCCAGACGCGACAAGGGAGGGACCCAGATTCCATCCTGGAACCGGGTGATCTTTTCAGTGCCCGAGATTTATGAGGATCTGATGAGGGCTGTGGAAGAGGACAACGTATGACGGTGAAGCGTTCGGGAAAACCCCTGCGCGTCCTTTTCCTCTCGCCGGAGGCCACGCCTTTTGCCAAGACAGGGGGCCTTGCGGATGTAGCAGGAGCCCTGCCGGATGCTCTCAGGCGACAGGGGGTGGATGTTCGGATCGGTATGCCTTTCTACCGGGTCACCCGGGAGGGAGGGTTCTCGGTCGGGCCGCTTGTCTCCGGCCTGGAGATCCCCTTGGGACGCGATGTCCTGAAAGGCCGTGTGATCGAGACACGAACGAAAGAGGGAGTCCCCGTTTACCTTTTCGAGAGAGAAGACCTCTTTGATCGCCCCAACCTGTACGCCACCTCCGAAGGAGACTACTACGATAACCTGGAACGTTTCGCCTATTTTTCTCGGGGGGCTCTCCTGCTTGCCGAGCACGTGGGAACCCCCATGGACGTGATTCACTGTCACGACTGGCAGACAGGACTGGTTCCTGCGTACCTCAAGACGGTCTACCGTGGTCACCGTTTTTTTGACAAGACAGCCGCTCTCTTCACCGTTCATAATATCGGTTATCAGGGGGTTTTTCCGGAGGACAAACTAGCGGTTTGCGGTTTGCCTGCGGAAGCGTTTCAGCCGGAGGGAGTGGAGTACTGGGGGGGGATCAGTCTCCTGAAGGCGGGCATGATTTATGCCGACGCCCTGACCACGGTGAGCCCTTCCTACGCAAGAGAGATTCAAACCCCCGAATTCGGTCTGGGCATGGAAGGAATACTGCAGAAGCGCTCGGAGGATCTCTACGGCATTCTCAACGGAGCGGACTATGCCGTGTGGAGTCCTGAAGGGGATCCCCACATCCCCTATCCTTACGATCCCGGCCGGCTCGAGGAGAAAGCCAGGAACAAGGAGGCGCTCCTGGATGAGGTGGGGCTCAAGGAGAATTTCAAAGACCGACCCCTTTTCGGGATGATCTCCAGGCTTTCCGCCCAAAAAGGTTCCGACTTGCTGGTTCAGGCCATGGAGGGCATGGTCAAACTGGGTGCGGGCGTGGTGATTCTGGGGGCCGGAGAGGAAAAATATCAAAGCCTCCTGGAGAAGGCGGCCCGCATGAATCCGGATGCGGTGTCACTTCGCATCGGGTTTGACGAATCTCTTGCCCACCGCATCATGGCCGGCGTGGACATGCTTCTGATCCCCTCTCTTTACGAGCCCTGCGGTTTGACCCAGATGTATGCACTCAAATATGGGACTGTTCCGGTGGTAAGGGCCACCGGGGGGCTGGAGGACACGATTGTCCCCTTTGACCCCGAAACCAAAGAGGGGAATGGTTTCAAATTCGGCCCATACACGGCGGAGGCGTTCTTGGAGGCGGTCGAGGGAGCGGTTCGCGTGTACCGGGAACCGGCAACATGGCGGGTCCTGATGACAAACGCCATGAAAGAGGATTTCTCGTGGGACCGGTCCGCCCTGCGCTACATCGAGCTTTATCAGAAAATAACCCCCGAGTAGTTGCCACCGGATCTTGCGAAATGCGTCTTTTGCCGTAGCCATTGGAGATCGTCATGGATTTGAAGAAGCTCTTTGAACCGGAGACCCTGGCGGTGATCGGGGTCTCCCTGTCCAATGACCGACATCCCGCCAATGTGGTGTTCAACAAGAACCTGCTTCGCTACCCGGTGCGCGTTTACCCTGTGAACCCACATGGCGGGGCGCTGCAAGGGGAAAGGGTCTATGCGAGCGTCCGCGAGATCCCTGAGGCTGTGGACATGGCCGTGATTGCCGTGCGGGCGGAACAGGTTCCTGAAGTACTCTCTCAGTGCATCCTGGCGGGCGTGGGGGGGGCGACAATCGTGTCCGGCGGCTTTGCCGAGAGCGGGAGAAAGGATTTGCAGGACCAACTGACAGCCATGGCTCTTGAAGCCGGGTTTCCTGCTGTGGGCCCCAATTGCCTTGGAATTTATTCTCCGGGTCAGGTGGATACATTCTTCCTCCCCAACGAGCGGATGGTGCGACCTCAGACCGGGGGGGTGGCCATGGTCAGCCAGAGTGGCGGGATCCTGGTGGACCAAATGGTCAAGTTCTCGGGAGAGGGTGTGGGGATGTCTCTCGCGGTGAGCATCGGAAATAAGGCGGTTGTTAAGGAATTGGACCTGCTGCGCTACCTGGTGGATGATCCGGCCACGAAAGTGATCGCCTTTTACGTGGAGGGATTCGGAAAAAACGAGGGAAGGGAGTTCGTGCTTGCTGCAAGCCGGTCTCCAAAACCGGTGATTGTCATGAAGGCGGGCAAGAGTCCTGAAGGGAGCAAGGCCGTCTCCAGCCATACGGCATCCCTGGGTGGCGATTACAAAGTGTTCTCGGAAGTCCTGGCTCAGTTCGGGGTTGTGGAGGCGCGAAACGAATCCGAACTGGTGGCTTTTTGCGAATCCCTGAGCTGCTATCACCATGCCATAGATGGGAGAATGGGAATCATCTCGGGAAGCGGGGGCCATGGGGCCATGTCCGTAGACGTCTGCACCGCTCACGGATTGGAGGTCAGGACCTTCACTCAAGAATTGCAGGAGGCCCTCAGGCAAGGCGTTTCTACCGCCGTCCGAGGTATCGCCTCTTACGCGAACCCCGTTGACCTCACCGGCAGCGCGGTTGACGACGATTTTGTCCATGCGGCAACCATTCTCAGCAGAAGCGAGGAAGTGGAGTGCATCCTCCTGCTCCTCCTTCCTTACCTTCCCGGGTGCACCATGGATTTGGGGGCAAGGCTGAGTCAGGTGCACAGACGTGAAGGAAAACCTCTGGTGGCCTATGTCCCTCATGTGGAAAAATATCGAATGCTCATTGAGGGGTTTGAGCTAAACAATCTGCCTGTCTCTCCTTCCATTGAGGGCGCGGTGCTGATGGCGGAAGCCATGAGGAGGTGCCGGCCATGTTGAAGCCTCAGATGATGGACATCCTTTCCGCCTCCAGAGAAACGGGGTGGGTGATGGAGCCGGAGGCAAAAAGGCTACTGTCCCTGGCAGGCCTTCCCATTCCAATATTCAAATGGGCCAGGGAAGCCGATGAAGCGGTGGCTCACGCCCATGAGGTGGGTTACCCGGTTGTGGCAAAAGTGGTTTCCCCACAGATCCTGCACAAATCCGAGTGGAATGGGGTTGTCGTCGGCCTGGACAATGACAAAGCTTTGCGTGAAACCTTTCAGCGGTTCAGCCGCTACGAGGGATTTGCCGGGATGCTCGTGGAGGAGATGGTTCCTGGTATGGAGTTGATTGTCGGTGCAAAAGTAGATTACCAATTCGGCCCGGTAATTCTTCTCGGGATCGGAGGAACGGGGGTCGAAATTTACAAGGACAGCACAATCAGGATGGCGCCCCTGCAGGAAAGGGACGTGCGGTCCATGGTCGGAAAACTGAAAGCTCACGCGCTCTTGGAAGGGTATCGTGGGGCTGATCCCGTGAATCTGGATGATCTCACGCGCTTAATGCTCGCCTTTTCAAGCCTCGTGAAAGAGCTTCAGGACGCGATCGAATCCGTGGACCTGAATCCCGTGAAATGCAGCCCTGAAAAATGCGTTATCGCGGATGCCAGGATCATTCTCACGCCGAGGATGGATCTTCTTGTTTGAAACGGCTCTCGTCGGAGGTCTTTACCCGGGCGATTTCCTCCTGAAGGGTGCGATTCTCCTTTCCCAGTTCCCGGACCTTTTTCTTCAAAGCCAGGCGATCCGCCACCCCAATGATGATGCCTGCAAAGATGCCCAGGAGGATGGAAATAAAAACGAGTCCATAAAGCGGCAACACAATGCCTTCGATGTCCAGGTAGTAGTTCAGGGAAACGCTCTGACTGTTTTTGACGCCGAAGGTGATGAAGAAGAGCAGGACGATAATGATCAGGATCCACTTCACATAGGTTCCCATCTTTGACACCTCCCTGACATTGTCGGCGCATCAACCTTGGCGCTCCGGCCCTTGCTCTTCCTTCTTCGTTTTCCCTTTGAACCTGGCTATCCCATACCCTACCAGAAGACCCAGGAGGAGCACAAGGGGCAGGAGAATGATCTGGGACATGGAGATCTCCCAGAAATAGATCTTCAACGTGACCACTTGGGTGTTCTGGAGAAGTAGGATCCCAACAAGGATAACGAGGATCAGGGCAATAATGAATCTTGGCTGCTTCAAGGGCTTCCCTCCTCAGTCGTGACTCTTGGTTAACGTTGGCGCTTATGTTACTCTCTCTTTGACCAGGAAATCAACCGTCACCCTGTCCCGGGCGCCGGGAGCCAGTCTGAGGGATGCGTGGCCGAACGAGATCTGGGCTGTCACGGTACCCGATCTTTCCAAATCATCCACGTAAATCTTTTCGGTGTAAAGGGTCGTGATGGTGTCCAGAATTCTTTTCGGCCCTGTCACCTGCACCCTTTCCGGGGAGACTGTCACCTCCGAGAGAATGAGGTTCGGTCGCATTGTCCCGGCCCAATCCACCTGAACCGGAAGGTCCTTCCTGATCACTACATCAAGAGTGACGTCGACGACAGGCGGCATCACGCTCTTCAAGGACACCCCCGGAGGCAGGGAGACCTCTTTGGACGTGATGGTGAAGGGGTTGGCGCCTGCGGCGCCCTTGCTAAGATCCACCTGGACCTTCACCTGCTCCGGCCGGATGGAACGCAGGAGTGTGAGGGAACCGCCCAGTTCCAGGCGGATGGTGTTGGCCGAGGCGCCGATAATTTCAAAGCCGGGGTCCCGCCTCATGAACTCGACGGGAATGTCAAGGGTCATGAGGGTGTCCTGGCCGTGGGTAAAACTGAGCCAGACCCCTCCAATGAAAAGAAACGAAACCAATGCTGCAGCCCCCAGCTCGATTTTCTGTCTTCTCAGTCCTCTGTGACCGGGAAGGGCGATACCCAAATGTCGCTGCAGAATCCAAGCCAGTTCCTCTCTCCCTTCTACGACGCGGATGTCGTGCCCTTTTGCAACGGAGATGGATCCCCGCTCCTCGGAAACAGCAATAACGAGAGCATCGGTCGCTTCAGCCAGGCCTGCCGCAGCCCGGTGCCGCGTCCCATAAAATGAAGGCAAATCCTGCCTGTGAGAGAGAGGAAGAATTGCCCCGACCTCGATCACCGCGTTGCCGTCGATGATGATCGCACCGTCGTGGACGGGGTTGTCCGGCCAGAAAATGCTCAATATCATTTCCTTTGATACGAGGCCGTTCCAGCGGATACCACCATGCGCCGCTTCGGCGAGATCCTCCTTCCCGGGAAGGACGACAAGGGCGCCGATTTTTCTCCGAGACAGCTCAAAGGCGCTGTCCACAATCATCTCCACGGGTGTTTGAGCGCCGCCGGCTCGAGGGAATCCCCAGAGAATGGAGCGTAGGTTCCTGACCTGGAGCACGGCGCGGATCTCATTGCGAAACACGACGATAATGATGAGCGCTGCAAGAGCGATGATCCCCTGGACGAACCAGCTCGTGACCACCAGGCCCAGGGACACGGAAATCCGCTGCAGGAACCACAGCGTGGCGATTCCCATGAGAACCCGAAAAGCATTGGTGCCCCTGAAAAGCACGTAGAACCTGAAAAGGATGTATCCGTTCAGCGAGATGTCCAAAACATCCTGCCACCGAATACTTGCAAAAAAGAGGATGACTTTTTCCACAGCGTCTCAGTCCGTGATACTGAATCGGAGAACATGAAGGACCCGGCCTTCCTGGTCCGCAATTTCTATCCGCCAAGGACCCCTGTCGATTTCCCTGAGCTGAATGCTGCTGTAACTCGCCCAACGAGGAGGCTGTAACACCAACCTGATTGTCGTGTTGAGTTCATCCTGGCGATACCAGTTGTGGTAAATCACCGTTCTCCTCGGAACAGGGTCAAAAGCCGTGTAGCAGGCGACCTTGCCTGCTCTCACCGAAAACACAACGCCCTGTCTTTGCGGACTCCTGTCCGTGACATCCTCGCACACAACAGCATGAACGAGGGTCGGCAGTTCATCTTGACCTTTGGCCGAGTCCATATCAAACCAGAGGAGCAAAATCGGGGCTGAAAGAAGCACAAAGAGAATCCGATGGATCATGGCTTTTTCCTGATCATGGCTTTTTCTTTCAAACATGATAGCAAACCTTCCCTCGTGAATCTACGAGTACTTTCCTGAAAGGTTCACGAAAGAACCAGTTGCTGCAACATGTGGCCTTGGTGCAAGGCCCAAAAGCATGAAGCACAGGGGTGCTTGCAAAACAGGGCGAAGTACAAAATAAGACTTGAAAATCCTCCGGGGATGATATTATTAGCCATGAGAAAGATGGGGGACTTGAGAATTCGATGAGATCCATTCTTGTGGTTTCAAAGGAACAGGAAGTCTACCGGACCATCCGGTCTTGTCATCGTTCCGCTTACCGGGTCGACCAAACCGCCGAAAGGGACTCCGCCCTGGAGATCCTGCACCGCAAGCGCTACGACTACCTGTTTATCGACATCGAAATACTAAAACAGCGAATCGCGGGGGATGGGCTACGAGGGGCGCTCCAGGTGTTCTGGCAGGTTTTTCCGAGCCTCGAAATCGTGGTGATGTCGCCCCAGGAGATGATCCGTGAGGCGGTCATGGCTCTCAAGGCCGGGGCAAGCAATTATCTCACCTATCCCCTAAACCCTGAAGAGGTCAAATACGTCACCGAGAGCATCGACGAATCCATCATCATTCAGTCGGAACTCAATTATTTGAGGGACAAGTTCTGGCAGGCGGATTCTCTGGAAATCATTCAAACGAAAAGCCGGCCGATGAAGATCGTTTTCGAAAAGATACGCTCCGTGGCGCCCACAAAGAGTACGGTTCTCCTGTCAGGGGAGACAGGTACCGGCAAGGGGGTGCTGGCAAGCTTGATCCACAAGCACAGCAATCGCAGGGAATCACAGTTCATCAGCGTTCACTGCGGCGCCATTCCTGACACCCTTCTGGAGAGCGAGCTTTTCGGGCACGAAAAAGGCGCTTTCACCGGCGCCGTGAGAAGAAAGCTGGGTAAGTTTGAAATCGCAAGGGGAGGGACCATTTTCCTGGATGAAATCGGGACGATCACCCCTTCAGCCCAGATCAAGCTTCTTCAAATCCTTCAGGATGGAACCTTTCAAAGGGTGGGCGGAGAAGAGACCATTGAAGCGAACGTGCGGGTCATTGCCGCGACGAACATGAACCTCAAGGAGATGTGCGACGCCGGACTGTTCCGGAAGGACCTCTACTATCGGCTGAATGTGTTCCCGATTGAAATATCCCCTCTGAGAGACAGAAGGGAGGATATCCCTCATTTTGTCGAGGTGTTTTTGA
>JAWOJI010000352.1:0-6586 GCA_046481735.1 Desulfatiglandales bacterium
GGTTCAAGCACCACAGCAAGGTGCTCTTTCCCGATCCGGAAGGGCCGATGATGACCACCACCTCCCCTTTCTCAATCCTGCAGGTCACATTCCTGAGGGCCGTCACCTCATGGCTCACATAGAAGGTCTTCGATATGTTCCTGACGTCAATCATGAGAGCACCGCCCTCCTCTCCAGGTATTGCACAAACATGGAGAGCGAGAAGGTGAGAATCAGGTAAAGCAAGGCGCAGGTGAACCACAACTCGAATGGCTGAAGACTGGTTGTGACCACCTCGCGGGTCGCCTTGGTCAGTTCCCGGATGGCAATGAGCCCTAAAAGGGAGGAATCCTTGATGAGGCTGATGAACTGGCCGGCAAGGGGCGGCAAAATCCTCCTGAGTGCCTGAGGCAAAACGATATGCTTCATCGCCTGGCTGTAGCTCATCCCCAAGGAGCGGGCCGCCTCCATTTGACCACGATGTATGGACTGGATTCCGGCACGCACGATCTCAGCCACATATGCGCCCGCAAAAAAAGCCAGGGAAGTCACGCCGTACCAGATTGGGGAGAGTTGGGAGAACCCTGCCTGGGCAAGCAAGGTGTTGAAAAGGGTTCCAAGCACAAAATACCAGATGAAGATCTGCACAAGAAGGGGGGAACCTCGAATCAGTTCTATGTAAGCAATAGCCGCCCATTTCAAGGCCGGGTTGGATGAAATCCGGCAGAGGCCGGCCGCAAGGCCGATCAAAATGCCCGCAAAGATCGCGATGAGGCTGACCTTCAATGTCATCCAAAGGCCGATGAGAAGAATGCCCACCCGGGGTTCCCTGTAGGCGCCCAAAACGTCGCCCGGGTATACGGCATCTCCCTTTTCCGCGTGCAAGGCCTCGGCTGGAAGCCTGTATTCGCCCCTTTCTCCTTCTCCGACAACCAGCAGAATCGCCTCATCCCCCTTCAGGATGATCTCGGCAACTTCCCCTCGAGTGTAAGCCCGAACCTCCTCTTTCTCCTGGTAATAGAAATACTGGGGAATGCGGTACCAACGCCACACATAGTCCACTTTCAGGGTTGCATAGTAAAGAGCCGATAGGGCGACCAGGACGCCCAAAAAGAATATAGACATCCAGAAGTGGTTGTAGAACCTTCCCCTCGCAAGCCGTGAGCTTTTCGCATAGCGAGCCATGGGTCTCCCCCCACCGATTCCGCCTTACGAACCCGGTGATCCCTCTTCAATGAGCCTTTTTCAATGCTCCCTATTGAACGTCCTTGATCCAGTCCGTAGATTTGATCCACTTGTCGTAGATCTGGTCATACCGGCCGTCGTTCTTTATCTGGCGGAGGAAGTTGTTGAGCCAGTTCAGGAAATCGGGATCGCCCCTGTTTATGGCCCAAGCAAGAGGTTCGTACGTGAAAGGCTCATCGAGGAAAATAAGCTTGTCTTTACCCTGCTGGGCCATGAAAACCACGTTGTACGGAAGATCGTAGACAAATGCTGCCGCTTTTCCGTTCACCACTTCGAGGGCTGCCTCTGTTTCCGTCTCAAAGGACTTGTAAGTCGCCTTGGGAATCATCCTTTTCACTGCCTGCTCCCCCGTAGTGCCCAGCTTTGATGTAACGATGTATTTCGGGTCATTGAGATCCTTGTAGGACTTCACGGTGTCGCCGTACTTCTTCTCAATGAGAATGGTCTGCCCCACAATGATATACGGGTCCGCAAAATTCACCTTGAGATTTCTTTCTTGAGTGATGGTCATCCCGCTCATGATGATGTCGAACTTGTCGGTCATGAGCGCTGGGATAATGCCGTCCCACGCGGTGTTCACAGGCGTGAATTTGACCTTCATGGCCTTGGCCATTTCTTTTGCCACATCCATGTCAAAACCCACAAAATTGCCTCGCTTATCGGTCATCTCAAAGGGCATGTATCCCGCCTCGAACCCGACTCTGAGTTCTCCGTTCCTGAGAATCTGTTCCAGGGTGGATTTCTTTGCCAGCTCGATGTCCGCGGCGAATGCGGTTGTTGTCATCATGAAAACCACGATCCCCGCCAACAACCCACCTTTGATTAAGCGACTCATGATATCCTCCTTCTTGTTTTGTTCATCATTTGATTCCGGTTCTTCTCTTCCGGCAAGGTACTCACGGGACGGCGCCTAGGGATCTCTTAAAATGCTCACAGGGTCGATGAGGAAAAAGGCAAAGACGGAGCGAAATTGATGCTATCGAAGGGCGCAGGGCCGCTTTCGACAGAGGCGAGTATAGGGGGCGTCCGGCAGAGTGTCAAGGGGAAAAGGCCTTTGGCGATGCGCCCTCCCCCGACTATGCCTTCGCAGATTTAACGAGAGCGACGCCCAGCAGAACCACGGTGGTGGCGGTGGCCACGAACCAGTCCAGCCTTTCATCCAGAATCAGCCATCCCAGGATGACCGCGATGACGGGGTTGATGTAAGCGTACATGGAAACCGTGGTGATCGGCAGTTTTGAGAGGGCATAAATAAAAGAACCGTATCCCACGATGGAACCGAACACGATCAGATAGCCAATGGCTGCCATGCCTTCCCAATCAAGGGCGAATTCGCTCCATTCTCCAAAAATGGTCCCTATGGCTGTGAGCACCAGGCCCGCAATCAAGGTTTGCGTTCCGGCGGCCACCAGAGGGGGACACTCAACAGGGTGGTGCTTGGAATAAATGGAACCGACGGACCAGAAGAAGGGGACAAAAATAAGGACAATCACCCCTTTCAAATATGCTTTGTCAAGAGACTCGCCCATTTCAGGAGCAAACAGGATGATGACTCCGGCGAAACCGATTAGAATCCCCACGACCTTCCTGAGAGTCATCCGCTCTCCGGAAGGCAGAGCAGCCTCGATCCCTGCCGACCAGAAAGGCAACGTGGCGATGATCACGGCCGTGAGGCCGCTCGGTACCCACTGCTCCGCCCACACCACAAGGCCGTTGGCCATTACGAGCAAACTGATTCCCACAATGGCCATGTGAAGCCATTCTCGTCTTTTCGGCATTGGGTAGCCCCTCCACCGAAGGTAGGCAAGAAAAAGAACGCCTGCGATGATGAAGCGAAGGCCTGCAAACAGCGCGGGTGGAACCCTTTGCACGCCGATTCGGATGACAAGGTAGGTCGTTCCCCAGAAAAGGCAGACAGCGCCCCAGGCGGCATAAGCTTTGATCGTTTCCTGTCTATTCACGGAAGAAAGGTCGTCTTCTCTCTAAAATCCTTCCGCGGAGGCTGAGGGATTTCCGCGCTTGCCTTACCCACGCAGAGAAGCGCCAGAGGAACTTTCTCCTTCGGCACTCCGAGGATTTGCCTCATGAAATCTCGTTGGAAGAGAGTGAACCAAAGCGTGGCATACCCAAGAGCATGAGCGGCAAGCTGCATGTTCTGGATTGCAGCGGCGCAGGCCTGCTGATAGGCCGTTCCTCCCTCTTCCTGAAACCTGTCCACACCGCCTTTTTCAGGATCACCGACGACTCCCACAAATGCAGGTACGCCTTTAAGAAAATCCACATCATAGCGCCCCAGCCACTTCCACCCGGTCTTCTCGACAGCCCACTGCCTGCAGCGCTCAGCTTCAGAAAAAATTTTTTCCTTCAAGTCCTTGCCGGTGATCACCATGAACTCCCAGGGCTGCCCGTTGAGCGGTGAAGGCGCCCATGTGGCCGACTCCAGAATTTTTTCCAGGTCGGCCTCCCCTACCGGGTCCGGCAAAAAATTCCTGCAACTTCTGCGGCCCCTGATCGCCTCGAAAAGATCCATTCCTTTCCCCTTTCTTCCCGCGATTGTACATTCCACACGATCCATACTCAGGGCACCATAGGAAAAGCGAGTTCAGGTGTCAAGCCATCTTGATAAAACCTATTGCTTTTCTCCGGCAGATCGGGTTAAGGTTGCGCGCTTTCGACCAGAAGGGCTCGTCCCGCGGGGAGCCGCACATGAAAGGATACGTCACCATTCATAAATATGCGAATAGGCCCTAGGCCAGGGTTCTCCACGCGGACATAATGAACTGCCCTTTTCGTAAGATTCCTTCCCCTTCAATTTCTTTGCCCTCAAGACGGTAGAGAGTCTCGTCTTCAAAAGGGTTGCCTCCCCGGCGACGGAGTTTGAAGTCTCCCTCCTGCGTCTGAAGCACAAGCCCCTCATGCTCGCTTTTTGTGCCCCTGTAAAGAATTCTTTTGCCAACACGCCCGCGCAGTTTCATAGAAGATATGCCTAGCGGCTGTGAAGCCGCCGCATGTGAATCATTGCTCCGTCCTGCACCGTAGCCACGAGAGCCACCACGCGGCCCGGTGTCCCTACCGGCACATCCCTGTTCCCGATGAGCAGGTACATCGCGCGTTCCCTTCGCACCTCTGCAAACCGGGACATCTCTCCTCTCATCGCCTCTGCGGGAAAAGCCACGGTAAAAGCTTGCATGCTGAAATCCCGTATGCCCGACTCCCCGGCTGCAGCCCGCAGGACTACCTCGACATCAGGCGGCACCGCTTCACGGACCTTTCCTGCAGCTCCCAGAGTGCGCTGCAGATTCGTGCCGGTCCGTGCGGTTTTCTCCCTTCTCAGCATCCGCGTTCCGCGGATGTTCTGTCCTTTCTTGAACACCCGCTTGAAAGTCTTGGCGCTCGCAACAGCGTGGGAGACGTATGAAACGGCATGGATGGAAGGATCACCGAGAAGATGGAACTGGATCAGAGTCTTGAGATCGACAGGATCCAGGTGGGTGTACCCCTGGGCAAATCGATGGCGAGCCCGCAGAGTTGCGTCCCCAAGAGAGGCGCCGTTAAGCACCTCCTCCAGGAAGTACTGGCAGAGCAGATCCGCCTGCCCGTTTCCCTCGCTGGGGCCATAGGCAATTGTGGAACTGCCGAAATAGCCGTAAGCGCCGTCACGCAAATAGGTGCTGCAAATGCCGGCCTGCATCTCGCTGTCCGCAGGATCGTAGAGCTCCGCGCCATAGCAGCACTCAACCGCAATCACCGTCCCGTTCATAATTGTGCGCACAAGCCGCTCCGCAGAATGGGCCACAGGATAGGCATCGCCTCTCTGCCCATAGAAATGTGGGTCGCTCGGAGCACCGTGACAGTTGATGAAATGAATTCTTCGCCCGAGCTGCCCAGGGCTCCACCGCGGCCCGGCGGGGGGTGAGGTGGCCATGGCATTGCTCGAACCGAAGAGCTTGGTGAGGGAAAGGGAGGTGGACTTTTTCCAGACTTCTGCAGAAACGCTGAAGTAACGCTGATAATCGTTGCGGGGTCGCGTCTTGTGGCCGGCCGCGGTTCCGAGGAGAGAGACAAGATAGGCCGCATCGGCGGCGCCGAGCAAATCAGGAAGGCGACCCACAACACGTGTCGGCCCCAGGAACTTCTTCGGATCGCTGCTGTACGGTGCTTCGCACGCATAGGGAAGGTCGGTCGGGACAACCCTGTCTTCATCGCCCCAAGGAGCGTAGAGCGGATTTTGGAGATCCTGATGAGGCACAATGTCAGGAGCGCCGAGAATCATCACGTAATCCGGCCGATAGGCCTTGCATATCTCATCCACCGCACTCTTGACCTGTTTCTGATCGTCCTTGTTCATGACCGCTTTGGCCTGCACAGCCTCCATGGCGCCCGGAGAATCAAGAGCCACAAGCTCCGTCTCGATTCGCCGTTTCCTGTCCATGGCCCTGAGACGACTGATGGCTCGTTCGATGCGCGGCATCTTGTTGCAGTACTTTTTCTTCATCGAGACCGCATCAAAAATATTTTAATGAATGAAACCCGTTTTGGCTTGTCAGAATTTAAGGATTTGGAAGATCATGAAATTCTTGAACGTAAAGAGTTTAGCGAAATCAAATTCCTGAAAACCCTGCAGAAAAAGTTTGCTAATCAGTTGGGTACTTCAGGACACGGCAACCATTTTGTTGATGTTGGTTTTGTTGAAATCGATAAATTTTATCCGCAGATTAATCTTCAACCCGGACAATATTTTGCTGTTTTAAGTCACTCCGGTTCGCGGAATTTTGGTTCCGAAGTTTGTAAACATTATACGCAAATTGCCAAAGACAAATTGGAACTAACGGGAGAAGCAGCAAGGCTGGCCTGGCTTGACCTCGATTCGGAGGAAGGTAAGGAATATTGGGCTGCCATGCAACTGGCCGGCGATTATTCACATGCCAACCACCGGATTATTCATCAGCGGCTCGCCAAAGCGTTTGGTGAGAAACCGATTGCCATAATCGAAAACCACCACAATTTTGCGTGGAAAGAAAAACTTGCAGACGGCGAAGAAATTATCATTCACAGGAAAGGAGCGACACCGGCCGGAATTGGCGATATTGGAATTATTCCCGGGACAATGGCTTCTCCCGCTTTTATTGTTACCGGAAAAGGAAACAATGATTCGATGCAATCTGCTGCACACGGCGCCGGGCGGCTGATGTCGCGCACACAAGCCAAGAATACCTTCACCGAAAGCCTGATGAAAAAATATTTGCACGAACAGGGTGTTGAACTGATTGGGGGTGGTACCGATGAATCGCCAATGGCCTATAAAGACATCCGCGAAGTGATGAAACACCAGAAAGATTTGGTGGAAGTGTTGGGTGTTTTT
>JAWOJI010000356.1:0-2981 GCA_046481735.1 Desulfatiglandales bacterium
GGTCAATTCCTGGGGCCGGGAGAGAAACTCGGGCATGGGTTGAAGAAGCACGACAGGGGCTTCTCCTTCAAACATGACGGTCAAGAACCATGCGAAAAAGCCAAGAATGATCAGAAAGGGGATGAGCGCTGCCAGGTAAAAGAACTTCTTTGCTTTCAATATCCTATCCTCGGTGGCTCGTTGAATCACGCTTCCGCGCAGGGTCAAAGCATTGCTGTGGGTATCGTGAGTGTTTTTTTCTCCTATACCTCATCTGTACGTTCCTGTCCATCGTTTTGAGTCTGCCCTGATTCACCATCAAGACATCATCTGCTGCGTTACCCTCATCCCTCGTCACTGCGGCGTACCAACCTGTACGCCTCATTCCTCGGGATATCGGAAGCCTTGCATCTGATGCCTTCCTGGTGATCAGGAATCCTATCCAAACGTATGATTCAATTTGATGAAACCGAATTAGACGGTGGATTTAGGGTCTGCCGATAGGGAGCTTGAAGAGCTCTTTGGAAAAAGATATATAGCCTCAATGAATCCCATTGCGTTGAGGTGAGGAGGGGCATGAATCGAGGGAGGTTTCGGGACCCTTTCGGAAATCGCCTTTGCGTTACGGGCAGGAAAAACGGTGATCGGCCTCGACACATGGAAAGAGATCAACGGAGTCCTGCATGCGAGCACGGCTGCGGAAGCGTTCGAGAGGGCTCGTTCTTGCCTCTCCTTGGCAGAGTCTGGTTGACGCCGTCTGCTAAAGATTTATCCGGGCGCTGATTTCTCTCACCCGGGCCATAATTTCTTCACCGTCAAGCTCGGTCATCCTGCGATCCTTCATCAGGATCCTCCCGTCAACAACGACATCCTTTACATCACTACCGTTTGCGGAATAGACCAGCGAAGATACAGGGTGGTAAAGGGGCGTGAGATGAGGGCTCTGCGTATCCACCACGATGACATCGGCTTTCTTCCCAACTTCAATGGTTCCGACCTCCCCCGCAAGTCCCAGAATCGTCGCGCCCCAGACGGTGGCCATTCTCAGCACTGTGCCCGCGTCCAAGCTCATGGGGTTGAGGGTGTAGACTTTGTCCAGCTTGGCTGCGGTGTCCATCTCCCTAAAAAGGTCGAGATCGTTGTTGGATGCAGCCCCGTCAGTTCCAAGGCCTACCAGCGCGCCCAGCTCAATCATCCGGGAAACCCCGGCGACCCCGGACGCGAGCTTCATATTGCTCTCAGGACAATGGATGATTCCGATTTCTCTGCGGCCCATGAGCTCCACCTCTGCATCCTGGAGATGCACTCCATGGACTGCAATCAGGTCCCTGGACAGAAGGCCGAGCCGGTCCAGATACGAGGCCGGTCTCAATCCTGTTCTTGAAACAACCTCGGCCACCTCGGCTTTTGTTTCGGAGAGGTGGATCTGAAGGGGCAGGGAGAACTCCCGGCTTATCTCCATCGCGGTCTTGAGCGTCTTTTCCGAGCACGTTGTGAGGCTGTGACAGAAAAGGCCCGGGCGAATGCGGTCCGACACCCGGTGCCATCTCTCTATGAACCGTCTTCCCACGGCGAGGTTCTCCTCCGGATCAGGGATGCCCGGTGCCGGAAAATCAATCACGCCCTGGGCAACAAGAGCTCTCAACCCCGCTGTCTGAAATGCTTTTGCAGTTGCATCCTGATAGAAGTACCCGTCGGAAATGGTGGTGGTGCCGGATGCGATCATCTCCAGAGACCCGAGCAGTGCGCCCCAATAGACGGAGTCCGGGTTGAGGAATGCTGATTCGGCAGGGAAGATCTTTGTGAAGAGCCACTCTTTCAAGGGGAGATCGTCGGCGAATCCCCTGAACAGGGTCATGGCTGTGTGACCATGAGCGTTGACCAGGCCGGGCATGATGATGCCGTTTGTTCCATCGATGACGTCAACGCCGGGACGTTCGACGGGTTTCCCGCTGGTGATATCGATAATTCGGTTGCCTCTGATGGTGAGAAGTGCATCATGGATGGGCGGTTCTCCATCCACCATGGTCAGAAGCGTTCCTCCCTGGATGAGGATCTCCGTGTCGCAGAAGTTTCCTTCCTTGCTCTTTCGCGAATCCTGCGGATGGTCGGGCGTTTTTGTCAGGTTGTCCACGATCGAAATGCTCCTCCGTTGAGTTGTTCAGTGTGGGTCACCCCTTGTAAAAGCACGGCAGGGATTGTATATGAGGTTTTCAAAATTCTTACAAAACGGATAGATTGTCCCTTACCGCCTATGAAAACAAGCAATTCCCAGTCTGTGCCCCTGAAGCCCGGCGAATCCGTAGATGTTTTCATGGATGGCCGCCTCCGGTTGATCCAATCGTCCAAAGGGTATCGCTTTTCTGTGGATGCCCTCCTGCTTTCCCGGTTCGTGACCACCAGGAAGGGCGATTGGGTGGTGGATCTGGGCGCAGGTTGCGGCATCATCGGCTTGATGCTGCTTCTTGCGAGGCCCCCCCTGGACCATGTCGTTTGCCTCGAAATTCAGGCCGTTCTCGCCGATCAAGCGCTAAGGAATGCATCGTTGAACGGGTTCCGAGAGAAAATGAGCGTGATTCTGGGTGACATCAGACATCCGCCTCTTGCAGCAGCTGTTGCAGATGTAGTGGTCTGCAACCCCCCCTACCGCTCGGCTCGAAGCGGAAGGATCAACCCCGATCCGCAGAGAGCCATTGCGAGGCATGAGATCCTGGTGTCGCTGCAGGATATCCTGAGTGCGGCCGTCAGGCTTCTGAAGCCCAGGGGCCGTATAGCCATGGTGTATCCGGCCGCACGCCTTGCGGACCTCGCCGTGAAATTGCGAGCATTTGCGCTGGAACCCAAGAAACTGAGGATGCTGCATCCCGGCCCGGAAGAGGATGCTAAACTCGTTTTTGTCGAGGCGATGCGCGGTGCGAGGGGAGGGCTGAAGATCCTTCCTCCCCTTTTGGATCAAGGGGAATTCTCTATCTCGAACGCAACCTGAACTCTATCTTCTCCAC
>JAWOJI010000424.1:0-3861 GCA_046481735.1 Desulfatiglandales bacterium
GCCCCATCCCTTGGAGCCGTAAGTCCAATCCACTCCGGCAACATGAAGGATCTTCCACAGAGGGATCAATTCATCCGGCTCGGTCACCGGCTCCCTTGAATTCTGGTTCAGGAAAAAATGGGCGCCTTGTTTATCCACAGGAGCCTGGAGCGTCTCGAAACCGGGTTGGTTTTCTCTCACTTCCTGGGCCACGTCCTCTACAACAAATTTAAAATCCTCAGGCGACGTGCCCATGGCGCTGCAACTGTCGTTCCTCAGAGCCATGTCGCATGAGCCGAGTATTCCTTTCGGCCTGCTTTCACGGGGCCATGATTTTCGGGCCAGGTAAACCATCCGGGGAATATCGACATTCATGGGGCACGCATAGACACAGCGGCGGCACATGCTGCACATCCAGGCCCATGGCGTGGTAGTTACCTCTTCATCGAGCCCCAGGGCCACCATCCTGACGAATTTCCTCGGGTCCATGTTTTCGAGCCCGGTGGCCGGACAGCCGCTTGCGCAGGTCCCACAGGTGAAGCAGAGGTTTAGATTTCCTTCAGGCAGGAGTTCATTAACTTTCTTCCTGAATTCTCCTTTCATTTCGAGCAGATTTAAGGCTTCATCTGCCATAGGCATTTCCTCCTTCTACGCATTCTTGCTAACGGAAACCATCTATTTGAAAAAAACATTATAGGCATAATATAGATCGAGCATTTTTAGTACATCCCTTTCAAGGGAAAGTCAATAAGAAAAGAGCAAACGCTTTCCCCTTTTGTCCTATCGCCGCCGGGGAGATCAACTTTCTCTCTGCAAAAATCCCGCCACAGCAAATTCCGAGGCTGGTAACACTCTGGCTTCTTGAAACGCCTCGATTCCGGTGTTGGACATGGGAAACCATAAAGAAAAATTTCTTGAGGCCTTGTGACCGGGGTCTTTATTGAACCGGGGCTTGCGCTCCAGAAGTTGCACTAATGCAAGCCATGGAAAGCCGGCTCCTGCATAATTGCATCCTCATTCGCTCAAGTGCGGGGCGGTTGGACATTGCCCTCTTGTAAATCCGACTGAAAAATCTGCCACTGAGACCTCCAAAGCTGTCCTGGCATTCCTTTTGCTGATTTGCTAGGATTAATAATTCTCAAAAAATGAAGGGAGCGGCCGCACATTATGATCTCTTATCGAATCACTTTTCTGCCGGAGGGAAAAACCGTTGATGTTGAAGCAGGTACGACCCTGATGAAGGCGGCTGAACAAGCCGGCGTTTACATCAATACCCTCTGCGGAGGCAAAGGGGTTTGCGGACGATGCAGGGTCCAGGTAACGAACGGTAAGATCCGGGCAGACAAGCACTCCATCAGCCTTTTGTCCAAAGAAGAAATCCTGCAAGGCTATGTTCTGGCCTGCCAGACAAAAACCGTTTCTGATTTGGAGGTGCTCATACCTCCCGAATCGAGACTGGAGGAAGCCCAGATTCTTCTGGACCACAGTCCTGTTGATTATAGCTCTCCGGAAAAGATCTCGCTTCACAGGGTCCCGTCCGACCCCATGACTCTTTATGAGCCTCTCACCCAAAAAATCTACTTGGAACTCCAAGCACCCTCCCTCGAAGACAATGTCAGTGATATGGACCGCATCATCCGGGAATTGAGAAAGAAAACGCAATACCCCGGCTTTGAGATCTCCTTGCGCTGCCTCCAGGGACTGGCTTTGAAATTGAGGGAAAATCAGTGGAAGGCAACGGTAACCCTCGGCAGGCACAACAGCATCCGGCGGATCCTCCAAATCGAGGCGGGCAACACCAGCGAGCGGAATTACGGTCTTGCCGTGGACGTGGGAACTACTACCGTTGTAGCCCAGCTCATTCATTTGAAATCAGGGAATGTCCTCGGGGTAGCCGGAAGCCACAACCTCCAGGCCCGCTTCGGCGAGGACGTCATCTCCAGGATGATTTACGCTTGCGGAAGGGAGGAAGGACTTCATCCCCTCCATCAGGCGGTGATCAAGAACATCAACCAGCTCATCAAGACACTCACGGAGGGCAAGGGAATCGATCCGCTGGATATCACCAGTGTCGTCACTGCAGGCAATACCACCATGAGTCATTTGCTCCTATCTTTGATTCCGTGCTCCATTCGAGTTGATCCCTATGTGCCGACGGTGAATGTCTACCCCCAGGTCCGTGCTTCGCAGATCGGTATTGACGTTCATCCTGAAGCCGTCGTTGAAGTCGTTCCCGGCATCGCAAGCTATGTGGGCGGAGATATCGTGGCGGGAATTCTGGCTTGCGGCATCGCCGACAGGCCTGAAACCAGGGCCCTCATTGACGTGGGCACCAACGGAGAAATCGCCGTGGGCAACAATGAGTGGATAGTCTGCTGCTCCGCTTCCGCTGGTCCGGCCTTTGAAGGGGGAGGAATCAAACAGGGCATGCGGGCCACGAGAGGAGCGGTCGAAAAGGTAGTCATCACCGACGGGAAGGTGGAGTGCAGAACCATCGGCAGGGCAAAACCCAGGGGCATTTGCGGTTCCGGCCTGATCGATTGCCTCTATGAATTTGCAAGAAACCACATCATCGACGGAGATGGAAAGCTTCACCGATCCTCCCACGATGGGAGAGTGGTTGAGAAAGAAGGCGTGCTGCATTACGTTCTGGTTCCCGGCAGCGAAACAGAAAACGGGGAGGACCTTCTCATCTCCCAGTCCGACATCAGTCACCTGATTCGATCCAAAGGCGCAGTCTTTGCGGCAATCAAGTCGCTCATGGATTATGTGGGATTGGGATTCGAAGAAATAGAAACTTTTTATGTGGCTGGAGGGTTCGGCAGCTACCTGGATATCCCCAAGGCGGTCGGCATCGGGCTCTTGCCGGACATTGACCGCTCAAAAATCCAGTTCATCGGCAACAGCTCTCTCATGGGCGCCCGTATGTGCCTGCTCTCATCCCACACCATGGAACGGGCCGCTCAGATTGCAAGAAACACCACCAACATTGAGCTTTCCAATTACCAGCCCTTCATGGATGAGTATGTGGCCGCCATGTTCCTGCCCCACACGGACAGGAGGCTTTTTCCATCGATAGATTATTGAGAGAAAGGAGGACTGCAAGATGACGCAAAAAGAAGAGGGAAAGACGTGTGCCCTTTGCGGTTACACGGCATCAGGAAAGTTCGAGGGAGACATCTGCCCGCAGTGCGGTATGACTTTCTGGAAATGCGACAAATGTGGATTCATGTTTACCGCTTCAGTGCCGCCTGATGTCTGCCCACAGTGCAACGAGAAGTGCAATTTCTTGAACGTGACCTGTTATACCCCTGAGTGCGGCGGCCCTGGGCATTTTGATCCCCGCCTGTAACGAGAGATGTGGTTTATCATGGGATGTCAAACGGTTTCTTGTTGCTCACTGCCGCCGCCCATGTCCTCCTGCATCGTATTGATCTCCTGCGGAAAAATGCGTTCATCGAAGGTTCGGGGAGGCAAGACATGGATCAAATTGATGCGATCCTAGAGAATTACGAAAGGGACCTCAAGAAAGCCACGCAGGGGCAGTGTAAAAAAATCAGCCGGTGCACGGAATTCAGGGACAGATTCAAGGAGCAGTACCAGGAGAACTATGCACAGAAGCTGGAAGAACTGGCCGCGAAGCTTGCGGAAAGAGGCCACGTAGCAGAGGTACAAGAGCGGTCTCCTGAGGAAATGCATTACGGGTTCTCTTTGCAGATCATACCAAGACACCTTTTGACACCTCCCATCGACAGGTTTCACCCTCACCACCTTCGTTCATCCATCTCCTTTATCGCAAATGAACATACCCTCTCGATCGACATCGAGACGGTGATCAGTCCTAATGTGGAAAGAGCTGAAAGAGCTCTCATTGAAAAAATC
>JAWOJI010000453.1:0-10550 GCA_046481735.1 Desulfatiglandales bacterium
TCCTCGATCTTGTCCCTGGCAGCCTCCAGGTCTTGCTCCTCTCCTTCCAACTGGGACTGGAACTCCTGGAGACGAGTGTTCGCCTCAAGGGCGCGTCGCAGCCTTCTGTTTAACTCTGCAACCGCCTGGTCCGCAGACAACTTCGCGAGATTTGGGTCGACTTGATCAGTCAGGGAATGCACCTGTGCGGAGAAGACGTCTTCATCCCTGTCAATCCCTTTGATTCGTTTCTGAAGGCCGCCCGCTTCCTTGAGTTTGTCAAAAAGGCTTCTGAGTTCCTCCAGCACGGCGTTCGCCTGTGCAGGGACGACGTTGCGGTCAAGGCCGAGAGGCCGCACGGCATCTTCCCACTGAGATTGCCATTCAGAGATTTCGCTTTCAATCTTCCGGATGTCTCCGTGAGCACCCTTCAGCTCATCCTCCCGCTGATCCTTTTCATGGATCAGTTTTTCTCGCCGGTTTTGAAGCATTTCCTCTGCTTTGATGATCCTTTGACTTCTTTCGATAAGCTCTGACAAAGACTCCGCGACTTCGGCAGGTGGCTCCCCAAGGGAACGGAGACAGAGGTCCAGGGCCTTTCGGTGCCTTTCGATCCTGGCTTTCAGGTCATCGACCTTGACCCTCCGCTCCTGAACTTTTTCATAGTTCTCCGCAATCGTCCTCAGGCCCATGTCCCATGCCCGCATCTCTCTCGGGGTTTGTGGAGCTATCCCGGCAGGGCTCCAGAGTTTCAGCCAGGCCTCGGCGGTCTCTTTGAGCTGCGCCTCTCTGTCCGCCATTTCTTCCTGAAAACGATCCGCCCTGGTCCGGGCGGCCTTCTGCTCGGAAACAAGCCTGGCTTTGATCGCCACCCGGTCCGCCTCGCGTCTGAGCCGGTCGGCCACTTCATCTCCGAGATGGACGCCGGCTTCGTAAGCTTCAACAAGGCTGCGGGCCTGCGCAAAACCCTTCACGAAACGATCCGTCTCTTCATCGGCGGCCGGTTCTCCTTCCAAGGCTCTGCGCACAAGCGCCCATCCCCTGTCCCTTCTCTCCCTTGCCTGCATGAGATCTTCCTCGGAGGGAACTTCATGCGCAATCTGAAAGGCATCGATCTGCGCCTGGATTTCAGACAACTTGTCATCGCACTCTCTTTGTGCAGCCCCGATTCTGCCGATCTCCTCCCGGGACTCGGCAAAAAGCGCCTCGTACCGATTGACGGTCTCCGGTGATGGGAGGGCAAGCTCTACAAGATTCTCCAGGGTCCCGGACCAGAGGGACTGCTTCCGGAGATTGATTTCAAGGCGGCGCAAAGCATTTTCTATTTCTTTCTCCTCGCCTCGCACGAAATCTTCCAGAGACCTGTCCGCACCGGCTTTTTCAAGGGCCATCTTCAGGTCCTCTGCGGGTCGCGACGCCTCGCACTCTTTCAGCTGATGTTCCAGCTTCCCGACCTGGCTGGAAAGCCTTGCGATGTTCTTCCGCCCTTCATCGAGGCGAATCAACAGGCGCTCGTAGCGGGTTCCAAGATCATGGATGCGGGCGGTGTCCGCCTTTTTCAGCCTGAGATCTTCGGCCTGCTCCAAGTTGAGATCCTCTCGAAGTCCCAGAAGAATGTCCTTTGCCTCATCGCGGAGGATGTCCATCCGAGTTGCAAGCTGGATGCGGTCTTTCTGCGCCTTCAAATGGCTTCCAAGATCGCGGTAGAGCCGTTCAATGAGATCCCCGCCCTCCAGAACATTTTCAGGCAGGTGCAGCTCGCTCATGGTTATTTCGATTTCACGGATCGAGTGCTCGGCTCCCTCCTTCTGGCTTTGTGCGACCTTGAGATCAACCAGGAGCGCCAGGCGCCGATCCTTGAAATTTGGCGGGACGAGGACGGCATCGGCATAGACCTCGAATTCGGACAGCAGTTCTTTCCGCCGTGCTATAAGAGGAAGAGCATCCCTGATCCTCTCCAACCGGTTGCGTTCCCTCTGTCTTTCCTCAATCGATCGAACAGCACTCTCCTTTGACACCAAGGCATCCTGCAGAGCTTTTTCACGTTTTTCCCACTCCTGGCCGGGGAGTTGGGCGTCGCGAAGGGATGCTTCGCACCTCCTGATTTCAGCAAAGGCTTCATTGATGGGCCTTTTGCTTGCAGAGGGTGCAAACAATGCTTCTGCTTCATTCTGAAGATCCTGTTGAATTTTGCGGAGGGATGTAATCCCGGCGCCGGCTGCAAACAAGGCGTGCCCCACGTCGCCGGCGCCCCGCACGATCTCCTCCCCGCCCCGGACAAGGTCTTCGTGGCTGATGCCGAACATGGTGGCAAAAAGGGGCGCATCAATTTCGCCGATGAACTTCCGAAGAAGGGACTCATCCAGAACCGTTTTATCGTCTTCCGTGTAGAGAGTCTTTGTTCTGCCCTTCCGGCGGACAAACGCAAGGCCGGTTCCGTCGCTGTGCTGGAGGGCCCCGCCGATTCGCAGCTTGCCGTAAGGATGGAGAAAACCGTCGGTGGACCGCTCGGGAATGCCGTAAAGAAACTGGCGCAGGGCCCGAAGTGCGGAACTCTTGCCTGCCTCGTTCGTGCCGTACACCAGGTGAAAGCCCTGGACACCCTCACTGAGGTCAAGGAGGGCGTCCGTGAAAGGACCGAAGGCCGAGAGGCTCAACCGAAGGACTTTCATGTGTGTTCCCACCTGGCCTTGAGGCGGCTGATCAACATAGGTTGAACCTGGCCAATGAGGTCGACGAGCCATGCCATCTGGTCCCTGTAAGGCGCCTCTTTGCCTTCCCGGAGTTCCCTGGGCAGTTTCTTCACCAGATCATCCAGGACACCTCCCAGCGATTCCAGGAGGGCGGGGTCTGACCTGATCTCGTCAAGGTAGTCCAACAGTTCAGTGATCGGGCCGCCTGCCCTGTCGAGTTCTCGCGGATCAACGGGGAGCCTGGTCCGGATCTTCAGTTTTTCGATCCACACTCTTCCGCCGCCTCTATCAAGCGCGGCTGAACGGATTTCAACAGCCCAATGCTCAGGTTCAGACCCAAGCTGTTCGTGGGCCGGGCAGTCGCCTGCCACCTCCACTCTGGCAACCAGAGGCAGCCCCTCGTTTTGCGCCAGGAGTTCCTCTATCCGCCCCACGGTTGCGTCGACCAGGTCGTATCCCGAGTCCATTCCGGCCGCATTCACCTCGATTCGGAACCATCGAACCACATCGAGGGGGCTGAAATTGGCTTCGGCGCGTCCCCGGTCGTCCACGGTGACAAGCATGCAGCCCTTGGCCCCGGTTTCTCCCACGTGCCTTCCCTGGATGTTTCCCGGGAATACCGTGAGCGGCCTATCGAGAAGAATCTCCCTTTGATGGACGTGGCCCAATGCCCAGTAGTCGTAGCCCCTGGCCCTGAAATCATCCAGGCTGCACGGCGCGTAGGGTTCATGACCTTCACGCCCCGTAGCACAGGTATGGAGCAGCCCGATATTGAAGTGACCTGGAAGGGCGTCTGGGTAATCCCTTGCAAGATTTTTTTTCACCGCAGGTTTTGGGAAGCTCTGGCCGTGGACGGCGACCCCGACCGCATCTAGGGTCACCGTCTGGGGAGCGTCTGAAGCAAGGAGGATCACCCCTTCAGGCAGGCGAAGGGACTTTGTGATTTTGCTCGCCGCATCATGATTCCCCGCTACGATATACACGGGGATGTCGGCTTCGGCGAGCCTGGACATCTGGGAAACAAAGTAAAGGCCTGTGTTGTAGTCTTTCCAGTCGCCGTCGTACAGGTCGCCTGCGATTACGACAAAGGCGACCTTTTCCCGGAGAGCCAAGGCAACCAAATTGTCGAAGGCCTTTCTTGCGGCCTGCCGAAGCTCTTCCATGGGGGCTCCTTCATACACGTCAAGCCTGTGCAAGGGGCTGTCCAGATGTATGTCCGCAGCGTGAATGAACTTGAACATCAGTACCTTTTCACCGGGCAGATGGATCGTCCGTCCGGCAGCAAAAACGCCTTTGGATCTTTGAATCGGTTCATTCCCTTCGCCGCTTACTACCATGCAAAACCACCAACCGGAAAGCAGTGACTTCTTCAGCAAAGGGCGAGCTATTTCTGCAAAAGCGAACCCGGATAAACATACTCAACTGTGCAGAGAGGATCAAGGCTTTTGCGCAAATGCGGGGACATGGACAAGGTCAATGTTCGGACTCATTGAATCGAATCAAAGGCTCGGAGGGGAATCCCGGTCAACAGGGAAGGCAGGCGATACTGCAGTCGGAGATCAGGCAGTCACGCTGCAATATGTCGCGAATGGCCGGCATGGTGCAATGTGGCCGGGTCCCCGCTTCTCTTGCCCTTTGAATCAACAATTCTCGTCAAGATCTGCCGACGATAGGCAGTTGCTTATCCAATAAAAGATCACCTTAAAGCAATCAACCCTATCATGACTAATTTGTGCTTACCATTTGCACTTGGCAGGGTTCTCGCATTCATGATGGAGCCGGGAAACCCAATGGATTCTTTGGAATGGAGGAGGAGCGCAATGCGCCGCATCCTTGTCATTGATGACGATCGAAGTGTTCGCACCATCATCTCGATGCTGCTTGAAAACCTAGGATACCATGTGGAGGTCGCGGAGGACGGCAAGGAGGGCATTGAAGCCTTCCACAGGCTCGGGAACGTGGACCTTGTGATTACCGATATTCGCATGCCGAACATGGACGGCAACGAAGTGGCAAGGCAAATCAGAAAATCAGACAGGCCGACGATCCCTTTGGTTGCAGTGACCGGGTATATCGAGGAAGTTCAGATAAAGGCCTTCGACTCTGCGCTCATAAAACCGTTCAAACTGGATGAACTGCGCAATGTCATACAATCCCTCATCTCCCCCGGGTTGACCCCTGCAATGGAGACCGCCTAGGATTTGTCACTTCAAGTCCCGTAGTGCTCAGAGGCTGCTCTGCCGTTCCCCGGCCTCCATGATAAACCAAAGGTTTGCTAATGTTAACTAACATTTTGAATTACATATTTAAAAATACATGTATGCAATTTGCACGCTCTCGCTCTTGACCAAGGGCAACGAACACGGTCACGTCCTCTGACCCGGTCGAAGGTCACGTTGTTTTCTTGCACAGGAAGTGCATGTTGAAAGGATCGTCAGGGATACCCAACACCTGAACCGTTCCAAACCCGGCCTGATTGAGCATTTCGACGGCTGTCTCCCGGCCCCACATCATCCCTAAACCGGCGCCGCTATCCACCAACCCTACCGGCATGCAGTGCATCAAACTGACCGTGTACAAGAAAGGCCCCATGGGATGGTCCCTGTTGCCGGCCAAGGAACTGCTTGCCGCGATATCCACCATTGAAAACAAACCCCCTTGCCTTAATAGGGAATGAACATTGATGAGAGCATCGAGGGGTCGTGTCTGGTCATGAATTGCATCAAAGGCGGTGACGTAATCGAACGAGTTCAAAAGGTCCTCGGCCCCCTGGAGAAAGGCGGCATCCAGGTTTAGAAAGGACACATTTTCTAACCCCTTGCTCGATGCCTCGATTCGAGCCTTCACAATGGATCCCTCTGAAATGTCCATTCCAACGAAAGTGCTGCTCGGGAATGCTTCTGCCATGAGCATCACAGCGACACCTTCTGCACATCCCACATCGCAAACACGTATCCCTCTCTTCAATCGCCTTATGAGTTGTCCTCCCAGAACAGAAGGAAGGAATTTTTCGACCAGAACGGCACGATGTTTGGCACTGGCCAGCTCGGCCATGAATTCATAAAACTTCGGGTAGTGACCATAGGGTACTCCCCCGCCCGTCCTGAATCCCTCAAGGACAGGGTCGATTGCACAAGCCGTTAGCAAGGGAATTTCCTGTGTGTAAACTCCCAGGTTCGAGTTGCCGGCCCGCCTCGTTATCAGGTCCCCATGCTCCCTTGCAAGGTGGAACAAATCATCGCCTGATGCGCTTCGCGACAATTCCACGATGCCGCCCGTGACCATAACGCCGAGCCATTCCCTAACATAACGATCATTCAATTCCGCGGCCTCCGCGATCGCAGAGGCCGTTAGCGGTCCTTCGAATCCGTCCATCACATCAAAAAGCCGGGTTCTGTACCCAATGGCCATAGCCAGGTTCAGCGCGCCACAATTCAGAATAGTCGCCATGCGCTTTGAAAATCCGTTTTTCTTTTCCATCGATTTTCTATTCATTTCAAAACCACCCCTGACAGTCCATGCCCGCCATGCAAGAGAGGGTAGCGTAGCCAAGTATACAGGAAAAGACAAGGAATACAAAGGACGGGCGGTGGCCTAAATCCACCGTCTAATTCGGTTTCATCGAATTGAATCAAATGTTTAGATAGGATTCCTGATCACCAGGAAGGCATCAGATGCAAGGCTTCCGATATCCAGAGGAATGAGGCGTACAGACTGGTACGCCGCAGTGACGAGGGATGAGGGTAACGCAGCAGATGATGCCTTGATGGTGAATCAGGGGTGGATGGCAGATGGGGAATTGCATTGACAGATGCCAACGCACGCGATAACAAAAGAGTTGCTTGCCGATAGAGTGGAAACCCTCAGGAACGCAATCTCTCACATGGGAACTTACGCAGCGGACATGAAATTTTCCACGCTTCAAAAGGTGGGGAAGGCCCCGGGAAAAAAGCGTTGAAATCGCTTTTCGCTGATGGATGATGTAAAGAAGGTAGGTCTTGCGAAGGAGGTGAAGGTAAAATGTACAGAAAGGTCCTCGTTCCACTTGATGGTTCAGATTTGGCGGAGTGTACGCTGTCCCATGTCAGGAACCTTTCTAAGGCCGGCGCCCTGGGAGAGGTGACCCTTCTCAATGTAGTCAGGGTTGATCTCCAATGGGCGGCAATGCGATCCGATCAGTATCCCAAAGCCATTGATCTCCAGGCGATCCGGGAACCGCTCTTCACGGCATCAAGGAAGTATCTTGCAGACCTGGAATCCCGGCTCAGTTCCGAGGGGATTCAGGTGAGAACCGAGTCAATCGAGGGTGACCGCGCCGCCCACACTATCACCGATTATGCCCGGGAAAAAGGGATGGATTTGATCATCATCGGCACCCACGGGTACACCGGGGTAAAAAAGCTCTTGTTGGGCAGTGTGGCCTTCGGAGTTCTGAATCAATCCCATATACCTGTGCTCCTGATCAGGCCCGAGTCTTGCCAGGCATAAGGTAAGGGAGAGTCAACCTGGACTTGCTTTCAGTCCGCTTAGCCCCAGGTCGATGGTCTTTATGGCAGGCTCCCTGCAGGCAGTTTTCTTTCCGGAACATTCAGCCTTCTAACGAACCCATCCATCGTCTCGTAAGGTTGCGCACCCACGAGCCTTGCCCCGCGGATCACAAAGGTGGGCACCGCGGTGATGTCCAGTTCTCGGGAAAGACGCCAGTCCTCATCCACGGCTGCCCGGAAGCTCCTCGACTCCAGGATCTCGCGGGCCTCGTCTTCGACAAGGCCCGCCCTGACTGCAAGCCTCGTGAGCACAGCTTTTCTTGCGATGTTTTCCCCTTCCACAAAATAGGCCCGAAACGCGGCGTCGTGGAATCGATCCCCCTTTCCCTTCCCCTCGGCCCACTTCCCCATTTCCTGCGCCAGCCTGCTGTTGTAAGTCTTCACTCGATCCCCCCATGGAAGCCCCAGCTCCTCGGCCGCTTTCTTCAGGCGCGCAAGCACGGCCGGGATGTCGATCTGCCTCCCTGCGAAGAGCTCTTCCAGGGTCAGCCCATCCTCGGGCGTCTCAGGGTGGAGCGGGAATGCCCTCCACCTCACTTCCAATTCATACCGACTTTTCAACCTCCCAATACCCACGGTACTGAAGTAGCACCACGGTCAAATGTAGTCTGAAAAGACCTCCATCACTCCAGTCACCTTGCGGCCTTTGGCATTCAACTCCGGCCTGTCCTTCGCGTCTATCACAAACACCTCCCTTCCTGCCCCCACGCTGCCTTCTGGCCTATCTTCCTGGGTTTCGCTCCATGTTAGGACGATCCGCTTCACTGGGAGGGCGATAAATGGGGCCTTCATAGCGCATCATTTCTCTCACCTCAAAGTCAAACAGTTCACCCTCGTCTTAACATCGGATCTACACCACGCGATTTACATCCCGCCCTCCGCCGGTGCAAGCCCCAATCGGTCGCCATCTCTCAGCACCGTGTCGAGTTCCATTATTTTTCCGTTCACGAAAATAATCTGGATATCATCGGGCTGGAATCCCAATTGCTTGACCACGCTTCTGACAGTTTCTCCTGATGAAATCTCTCGTTCATCCCCATCCCTGAAATCGCACACATTTGCCTCCGACAGCTTCGCAAAACACTTGAGGCTGATTTTCATGGCTTCCCTCCTCTTATGTTGATTCGAGCTCATTTATATTCTCCATCGCCCTCAGGCGGTTCCCTTGTAGGCAAACCAAAGGCCGCCGAAAGCAACCCAAATCGGGGGCCATGGCTACTCCATGCTCATTTTCCGATCCATCTTATCGAGTTCGATTTCTTTTTGCCCTTCCTTATCAAACAGGAGGACCATGTTTCTGAAATCTTTTCGGTCGATTTTTTCCTTGACCCATTTGTTCCAGTATCCTCGGTAAGAATCTGCAATTGCTACGAAATCGCCTGAGGCGTTGAAGCGCGTCAGGGCCTCATCCTCGATCCAGACGCAGTAGTTGGCTTTTTTCTGCTCTCCTTCTGAAACCAGAAAAAAATACTGGAAATGCTTGCTCCCCGGCTTGAATCCTTCACCAATCCTGAGGTTCTTGTAAGACCATTCCTTTTCCATTCTTTTTCCTCCCTTTAAATCAAGCGGCTCCTGTTTTTCTCCTCCTGGTCCTTCTCCCTTCTTTCTCCCCGCTTTCCCCGCCCTGGAAAATAGCGTAATCCACGGCGGCTTCGGCATGAATCCTCGCCGTGTCGAACAGGGGCACGCGGCAATCGCCCTCTTTGACGAGGAGACCCATCTCGGTGCACCCCAGGATGATTCCTTCCGCCCCGGCATCCACCAGCCCCTCCATGATCCCGCGAAACTGCATCCGAGAATCAGCCTTGACCAGGCCGACACAGAGTTCGTCGTATATCACGTGGTGCAGTATATCCCTGGCCGCATCACCCGGTACAATGACCTTGAGCCCGAAACTCTTTTCCAGCCTCCCCCTGTAGAAATCCTCCTCCATGGTGAAACGCGTTCCGAGAAGTCCAACACTTTTCAGGTTTCGCTCTTCGATCGCTCGTGCTGTAGCATCAGCGATGTGGAGAAAGGGGATGGTGATCCCCCTTTCGATGTCGTCGGCCAGCTTGTGCATGGTGTTCGTGCAGAGGACGACAAAGTCCGCGCCTGCCATCTCCAGGCTCCCCGCCGCGGACACGAGCACGCGGGCGGCTTCATCCCATCTGCCTTCGAGCTGAAGCGCCTCGATTTCGGCGAAGTCGACCGAAAACATGATGCTCTTTGCGGAGTGGAGACCGCCAAGGATTGTCTTTGCCCTTTCGTTGATGATGCGATAGTACTCGATGGAGGACTCCCAGCTCATCCCCCCGATCAGCCCGATGGTCTTCATGATTGGCTCCCTGCAGGAAATCCTTTTCACGGAAAATTCAGCCTGCTGGATCTTAAAATCATTCTTTTCAAAATACAACCTTATACCCTGCTCACGTCACCCCAGAAAAAACTTCTTTTGAAATCAACCCGGGAAGCTTACGATGAATGCTCTCCGGGTTTCACCGCCCCCCTCGGCGAGAGATGTCAAACCGGAGTCCTCGCCTGAAAACGAGGGTTTTCCCCAGTTCCACGATGGGAGCGACAAGACACGGGCAGAAAATCAGGAGGAGGGAAAGAGGATGAACGACAGGAATGCTGCAGGCGGAGCGCTCGTCCTGGGCACGCTTCTATGTGCCGGCATGATTGTCCTGGGGTACCTGGTCTCGAACGCGATCACCGCCGTCAAGGCTTTGGAGAGAACGGTGAGCGTCAAAGGGCTTTCAGAACGGGAGGTGCCTGCCATCGTGGACCGCCAGACCCAGGGGGACACGGAAGCGGCAAAGATACCCTTCAGGTATTCCGGCAGTTCCACCATCACCGAAAGGGACAGCAACACCCCGCACATCAAGAAGGTCAGGGTGGTCTCCACCATTGAATACTACCTGTCGGATTAGGAGAGAGCCCTTGGCACCCTGCCCCGTCGGTTTTTCCTGTGCTGACCGCGTGCCGCCCGGATAGCTTCCCGCCTCCAAGGCCGATGATCACGGTGACCGACGTTTGGCCGGTGATCCAACTTATTATTACCAATCTCTCCATGGTGCCCGTGCAGAAAAAAACTGCTCAAGAGGGACATCGAGTCATGGACGCCCCCTATTCCAGGTCAGTACTTAAAAGATTTTTCAACGAAGCCACAAGCCGCTGAATAGCCAAAGCAGATAGCGCATGGGTTGATGAAGGACCGAAAAGATGATGCCCGTCTGGAGGAATCGGTCGGCCAAAAAGATCCCAATGAGAACCAGAGGTGCATATCTTCCAACCTCTCGGTATTTCTGCAGGGCCTTGTAGGGGAGGAAACTCTCCAGGATGTGGGAGC